>CAZVSW010000162.1:0-3871 GCA_964630005.1 uncultured Ruminococcus sp.
TGCTGTTGCCGTTCAGGAAGCAATGAACAAATAGTTTTTTATGACGGGGGAAACACGTTTTCCCCCGTAAACCCCTTTTTGCTCGCGATTGTCGCCGCTCCACAAAAATGCCCGTTGATCTGATATATGTAACTCCGATAAATTACGGAATCTCGGTGTACATACATCATACCAACGGGCATTTTTGAACGCTCCCCGCGGCGCGAGGGCTCGCGGAGCTCGCCTTAAGGTGTTTTTTTCACGAGTGAATCGCGAAAAAAACGTTCTTTATTTTATTTCAGGAAGACAACGCAAGCGTTTTCTCCCCGAACCCCTCTTTCTTTAAGAGGGGTCGCTTTGCGACGAAGAATGTCACTGCGTTATCTTACCACTGCTTTTTTAATCTTTTTTTGGAAAGCGTTTTTCAAACTCATCATTGCTTATTCCGAAAAGCCAGAAGATCTCACCGACTTCGTTCATTACTGCGGCAACCTTTTTTGAATCGAAAGATATCTGCATGGGTTCATTATCCTTCCACGCCCCGATATGTACATGCGGACAACGCGAAAAACCGTTATTACCTACACGGGCAACAGTTTCGCCTTCACTGACTCTTTGCCCTTCTACTACAGATATATTCTGTACATGCGCAAGCATTATGTTTGCGCCGTCGTCGGCTTCTATGATAATAATGGATGAAGGCGACGGATTCATGACCCCAGGAGTATTGACGGTGGCGTTTTCATGTACCTTTTTTACTACCCCGTTTACAGGAGACATGACCTCAGCGTTCCAGCCGAACCAATCTTCGTTTTTCGAACCGTCACCGGTATACAAACGAAAAAAATCAAATTGCTCCGGTATAAACGACGCTATCATGCAATCACGTCCGAGTGCATCGCCGACAGAGGGCAGTTCTCCGTAAAAATGGTCGTTTGCCACATAATAACGCTTAAATATCGGATGGATAAGATAGAGCATTAAGTTTTTCTCCTTTATATTTTACTTCCATAGATTCAATGATCTATACCGGCATTATGACGCCGCAGGCGATCTTTTTGCCGGCGTTTCCCGAGGGCTGAGTTGTAAAGTCATCGGGGTCGCTATGCAGTATCACGGTGCGACCGATCACTTCCTTAACGGTGAAACGGTCGGTCAGGAACGCCGAAAAAGCCATCCCGTCAGCGCCGAAAAGAGGCGGCATGTCTCCTGCGTGGTACGGATGCGGACATGACTTCGGATT
Source organism: uncultured Ruminococcus sp. (assembly GCA_964630005.1). GTDB lineage: Bacteria > Bacillota > Clostridia > Oscillospirales > CAG-382 > UBA1206. The sequence continues at coordinate 1,223 of CAZVSW010000162.1, forward strand.
ATAATGCGTACCTGAATCGGCAAACTCGTCCTCACTGTTTCCAGTGCAGGAATTCCCTTCATGAATATGGAAAGCGAAAATCGGTTGTTTGCATTCTTGATCTGAAACAGGAAGACCGAGCAGCTCGGACACAACTGTTGTTCCATATGCGATCTGGTAAAAGCGGACTCTTCCCGAAATGCCGGGATAGGCGCTTCCGCCAGAAATGATTGCCTCGGCGTGAGGAGTAGTACAAAACAGACCTGCGAAATTGGGACAGCGTATATTTTCGTTCATCGGCACACCTCTGTAATTAGTTAATTACATTATATGCCGCCGTGCGTCAAACGTTTCTTTCGAAGGAAATAAATCTTGTTCCCTGAAATGTCAGCGTACCGACGTCGCCTTCGGCTATGAGACCGTATTCGTCTCCGAGTAGCGGTAGTTCCGTGCGGTCTCCGCTGTCAAACTGGAATGTGACGTAATATGTTGTATGCCCGCCGTGCATCATATGGTTATGCATTGAACCTGTATGCGTATGCATATTAGAGGAATAGCGGGTACGTTTTGATACTGCGGAAGCAGGAACGCTGAGGCGCGGCGAGTTATTGTTCTTAGTCCAACGCGCTATTCCCAAAACGATGACAAATATAAAAACACCTATGACGAGAGCAAAAACGATAACAAACATTGTGTTAAAGAATGGTATAGACATCATATCGCCTCCAAAGATACGGGCTGCCGCATATTGTTACAACGCGGCAGCCCCACATTTTTATTCTTCGACGGATACAGCGCCGTCTTCGCTTGGGGCGGAAACGGTTTCTACGTTCTTGCCGAGATAGTCGGGCAGCTGAAGTCCGGCCATACGGAACACCTCTTCAAGAGGAGGAACAGACTGCATCATTCCGGAAAGGAAATTAGCTGTCGACGTCTTGCCGTTGCCGTTATTGCCGCCATCCCAGACGGTGACCTTATCGATCTTGATATTCTTGATAGCGTCAACCTGAACACGCATGAGGTCTTCGAGCTTATCGGCTATCATGAGCTTAAGCGCAGCTGTGGGATCGCCTCCGGCAGCTTTGACAACCTCTGCAAAACCGGACGCCTGTTTGACAAGTATCTCCTCAGCGCCTTTAGCCTGTGCCTGCATCTTTGCATAGATAGCGTCGGCTTCGCCCTGCGCCTTACGGCGAATCTGCTCTGCTTCTGCCTCAGCGGCAAGCTCAAGCTCGCGCTTACGGATCTCTGCTTTTACGATAACGTCAGCTTCAAGTGTTGCCTGTTGCTTGGAGAAACGTGCTTCTTCTGCCTTTTTCTCTGCCGCGTAGGATTCTTCGAGAGCAAGAGCCGCCTGAACCTTTTCGGCCGCTACTGCGATTCTGTCGGCTTCAGCCTGCTTTTCGCGAAGAGCGGCAACAGATTTTGCAATATCGGCTTTTGCGGCGTTTTCACCCTGAATAGCGGAAGAATCAGCGTCTGCAACGGCGATACGCTCGTCCATTTTAGCGTTTGCTTCACCGATAGAACCATCGCGCTCTTTTTCGGCAACGCTCTTCTTAGCATCATTGATAGCCTTTGCGGCTGCTTCGCGGCCGAGAGCTTCGATATAGCCCGATTCGTCGCTTATATCGGTTACGTTAACGTTTATAAGGCGAAGACCTATCTTTTTGAGCTCGGTTTCCACGTTACGGCTTACGGCTTCAAGGAACTTATCACGGTCGGTATTGATCTCTTCAATATCCATTGTCGCGATAATAAGACGCATCTGTCCGAAGATGATATCCTTTGACAGTTCCTGGATCTCGCTGAGTTTGAGTCCGAGCAGACGCTCTGCGGCATTCTGCATAACGCCCTGCTCCGTGGAGATACCTACAGTGAAACGGGACGGAACATCGATTCGGATGTTCTGTTTGGAAAGCGCGTTTTTCAGATCGACAGAAATCGATATCGGGGTCAGGTCAAGGAATTCATAGGCTTCAAACACCGGTTTAATAAATGCAGCGCCGCCGTGAATACACTTTGACGAACGGCTTGAACCGTCCTTGTTCTTACCGACATTACCGTAAATTACCATGATCTTATCTGAAGGGCACTTTTTATACCTCGACAGAAGGAAGATCAGCAGTGAAAATACGATTAATACGATCGTCACGATCAATGCAATTGTTTCGATTGGCATTTTGATTACTCCTTTTTATGTATTTTATTTTTCTTTGACAACAAGGGTATTCTGACCCGACAGACCCACGACAACGACTTCTCTGCCGGATTTTATTGAGCTTTCCTGATCGGTCACCGCGTCAAGCTCGACAAAAGTATCCTGAAGAAGGATATTCACCTTACCGCTACCGTTTCTTTGAGCCGGTACGGTAAGATAGACAGTACCGCTCTTACCAAGGGCGTTTTTTATATTCCTTGTTCCGTCAGCCTGGAGTCCGAGCATCCAGCGCATCGCCAGAACCACGACGAGCATTGCGATAAGCCCGCACACGAAAGCTATAACAAGAGTCCAGGTATTTGTAAGTCCGTTACGCACGCCTATCAGTCCCACCCATCCGAAAATGGTCAGGAACGCGATTATGCTGCGAAGCGACAGCAAACGAAAACCAGGATCGAGCGAATCTTCGAAATCCGGCACGTCCGGTCCGAAAACACCGTCGCAGTCGA
>CAZVSW010000163.1:0-3851 GCA_964630005.1 uncultured Ruminococcus sp.
TTGTTGTCTTCGATAAAGTCGCCGAGGTGGCTGTCTTCCTCTTCGCCGATAGGCATTTCAAGCGATACCGGTTCTTGCGCAATCTTGAGGATCTCGCGCACTTTTTCGACGGGCAGGCTCATTTCCTTTGCTATCTCTTCGTCGGTAGGCTCGCGACCGAGCTCCTGAAGAAGCTGTCTGGAAACGCGGAGCACTTTGTTGATGGTTTCGACCATGTGTACCGGTATACGTATCGTACGCGCCTGATCGGCTATCGCACGGGTGATCGCCTGGCGGATCCACCATGTCGCGTAGGTAGAGAATTTATATCCCTTGCAGTGGTCGAATTTGTCTACTGCTTTGAGCAGACCGAGGTTTCCTTCCTGAATGAGGTCAAGAAAAAACATTCCGCGATTTACATATCTTTTTGCTATGCTGACGACCAGTCGCAGGTTTGCTTCGACCAGCTGTTTTTTGGCGGCTACGTCGCCCTGAGCCATTTTTTCGGCGAGCTCAAGCTCTTTTTCAGCCGAAAGAAGCGGAACTTTTCCTATCTCTTTGAGATACATACGAACCGGGTCATCGATAGAAACACCTTCCTGTGCAAGGAAGCTGACGACCTCCTCCGGGTTTTCGTCCACTTCTTCTTCAAGGTCGGCAATCTCGTCCTCGGGAATGTCAAAAACCGAATTATCAAGATCGGCAGTGAGCTCTATTCCCGATGATTCAAGTATTTCCCACGCCTTGAAAAGCCTGTCTACGCCGCAATCGCCGTCGTCGATGATGTCAAGCACTTCGGCAGAGGTAATGCTACCCTTCATTTTGCTGCGTTCGAGCAGTTCTCCCTGAAAATTGTCACAGACAGCATTTGCGGTTGTCTGTTCGTTTGTGGTTTCTTTCTTTTTTTGCATTTTATTTATCCTTCCGAATCGGATTTGTTTTTTCTTAATCTTTCAATATAATCTGCAAGTCCGCCGACCGGATCTGCATTTATCTGCGCGTTTGCACTGCGTTTTTGTTGTTCGCGTTTAAGCGCGGAGATGATGGCTCTCGCTTCTTCCGCAGTGTTTCCGACTGCTTTTGAACGTTTGGCGATCATGCGTGAAACTGCGCTTGCTTCTTCTGCGGTAAGCTCGCCGTTTCGCGATATCGTGATATCCTTACCTTCGGCAAAATCGCTTTGGAAAAACTCGAATATTTTTCTGTCGAAGCTTGTTGCAAAAAGTTCGGGGTCGATATCCGATATGATCTCTTTGGCGATGTCCGGACGATTCATAAGAATTCCGAGCAGCTGTTCTTCGAGCGCGGCGGCAGACGAAAAACGTATTTTATCGCGGTTGACCTTGTCGCCGAAACCTTCGCTTTCGCGAAGTTCGTTTTTGATCCTTTCGCTTTTCTGACGCCTTTCCTTGCGCCTGCTGCGTATCTCTATCTCGTCGCCGACAAGCTTTGACGGCAGACCGAGCTTTTGCGCCACCCTTGACGAATATATCTCCCGTTCTGTTCTGTCCCAGATGCCGGACACGTAATCATAAAGCTCGTTTGCCGCCCTGAGTTTTTCGTCGGGGTTCGACAGTGTGTATTTAGCGGCGATCTGATCGATGATATAGTCGACCTGACCCGCAGAGGAGCTTAGCTTTTTTTTGAATGCGTCCGCGCCGAAGCGCTTTATGAATTCATCGGGGTCTTTTGTTTCTGTTCCGAGGTCGATGATCTTGGCGGCCACGCCAACCTCGGAAAGGATGCGTATGGCTTTTTCGGTGGCGTTTCTACCGGCTTTGTCGATATCGTATGCCAAAAATACTGTTTTCGCATAGCGCGATATGATTCTGGCGTGTTCTGATGTGATCGCGGTGCCAAGCGTTGCAACGGCGTTTGAAAAGCCTGCCTGCTGTAATGCGATTGCGTCCACGGCGCCTTCGCACATGATGAGCGAGCCGTTATTTTGCTGTTTTGCTATATTCATTCCGAACAAGACCCTGCTTTTTTTGAAAGCGGGCGTATCGGAGGTGTTGATGTATTTTCTTTCGTCAGCCTCGTTGAGCCGCCTTGCGGAAAAGGCCACGCAGTCGCCGCTTATATCAAAAACGGGGAAGATAATGCGGTTTCTGAACATATCGAATGCTCGTCCGTTTTTACTTGTTCCCGTAAGAAAGGCGGCGGACATTTCTTTTTCGGTAAAGCCCTTTGACAGAAGATGTTTGTAAAGGCTGTCCCAGCTGTCGGGCGCGTACCCGATGCCGAAGCGTTTGATGGTTGTGGGAGTTATCTTTCTTTTGTCGAGATATTCCCTCGCGGCGATACCGATATCCGAATTAAGGCAGGAGTAGAAAAATCTGCCCGCCGTTTTCATCGCTTCGATAATGCGCTGGCGGCTTACTTCCGGACGGTCGGACTTTTTGTACGTAGGGTCTTCCTCCATTGGTATGCCGGCGCGCGAGGCAAGCGTTTCAACTGCCGAGCGGTAATCAAGCCCTTCTGTCTGCATCACAAAGCCGAAAATGTCGCCTCCCGCGCCGCAGCCGAAACAGTAATAAGACCGTGTAGCGGGAAAAACAGTGAACGACGGAGATTTTTCATTGTGAAAAGGGCATATGCCGACTAAATTGCTGCCGGCTCTTTTGAGCGGAACAAAACGGCTTACGACTTCTTCGATTGGGTTTCTGTCCTTGATTTCGTCAATAAACTGCTGTGAAAAACTCATTTGTGTAACTCATTTTAGCTGCCATACACGGGGTATGAACAGTTCCTCGTACAGTGCAAGCGCATATCTGTCGGTCATGCAGGCGATATGATCGCATATCGAGCGCGAAAGACCGTCCGTTTCGATATTGCGGCGGTATTCTTCGGGAAGCCTGTCTGGATTTTTTGTGTAATATTCGTAAATATGCGTCAGCATATCGCTGACCTTGCCGTCTTCGCTTTTTGCGTCAGAGCCGAAATAAACGTGCTCGAAAAGAAAGTTTCTGAGCGTTTCCATGGCGGTTATATACGGCTCATTCATGCCGATAACACCGTCCCTGGCGTTGTGGTCGATGACGGCCTTCACCATGGCGGAGATACGGTCGCCGTGCCTTATGCCGAGAACGTCGGTGCATTCTGTCGGCAGGTCGGAAATCTTCAGTATGCCGGCACGTACTGCGTCGTCGATATCGTGATTGATATAGGCGATTCTGTCTGCAAAGCGTATCAGCTGACCTTCAAGCGTAGATGCCTGCACAGCTCCCGTGTGGTGAAGCATTCCGTCGCGCACTTCGAATGTGAGATTAAGGTCTTCCAGCTTGTCCGCAACGCGCAGGCTTTGCTCGTTGTGGCGAAATCCCTCCGTGCAAAGCTTGTTCAGCACCCGTTCGCCGGAATGACCGAACGGCGTGTGACCGAGATCGTGACCGAGAGCCGCGGCTTCCGTAAGATCTTCGTTCAGGCGCATCGAGCGCGCTATTGTCCGCGCGATCTGCGCAACTTCAAGCGTATGTGTCAGGCGAGTGCGGTAATGGTCGCCTTCGGGGGCGAGAAACACCTGCATTTTATGCATGAGACGGCGGAAGGATTTTGAATGGATGATACGGTCTCTGTCGCGCTGAAACGGCGTGCGGATAGGACAGGGCTCGACTTGTCTGAGTCTTCCTTTGGTATTTTCGGAAAGAAAGGCTTCCGGACGCAGATATTCGCGTTCAATCTGATAAGTCAGTTCTTTCAAGTCGTCGTCCCCCGTACTTTGCTGTCGATACATATTTTTCTTTCACTATATTATACGCACCGATATCGCGAATTCCTCTTTTTGTTCATAAAAGTTTTATAATTTTCTTTGAAAACTATGTTTGCGCGAGATGAATGTTATTATTACAACTTTTTTGTAAAAGCGACGACGA
>CAZVSW010000164.1:0-3846 GCA_964630005.1 uncultured Ruminococcus sp.
CGCAAAATACGAAAAGCTTATAAACGAAAATGCGGACAAGCTCCCCGACATAAAGCTCGTCGTAAGACTTGACACGCAGGCCTTTACCGACTTTATCTCCGAAGGCAAAAAAGCCATGAAGGGCGGCAGCCGCGGCTATATGAACAGCCATTCGGATGAGTACGAGATGAAAATGCTTGTCTATACCTCCGGAACGACCGGACTTTCAAAGGGCGTAATGCTTTCCGAGCACAACATCGTAAGCTGCGTATATTACGGTCTTCAGGTATCAACAATATACGAGGTAGGTCTTTCCGTACTTCCCTATCACCACACATACGAAGCCGTATGCTCGCTTCTCGTTTCCCTTCACCACCACACCACCATATGCATAAACGAAAGCGTAAGAGCCGTTTTGCAAAACTTCCAGATCTACAAGCCCAACCACGTCTATCTCGTTCCGGCGCTTGCGGAAATGTTTTATAAGCGCATCTGGCGCACAGTCGAGGAAAAAGGCAAAAAGAGTCAGCTCGAAATGCTTATCTCGCTTTCGAACCTACTGCGCAAGATCGGTATCGATAAGAGACGCAAATTTTTCAGCTCTATCCACACCACCTTCGGCGGAAACCTTGTAAAGATCGTATGCGGCGGCGCACCGATACGCTCCGAAGTCAACAAATTCTTCGATGACATCGGAATTTCCCTTGTCAACGGCTACGGCATCACCGAATGCTCTCCGCTCGTTGCCGCAAACCGCGAGGAATGCAATACGTATAATACAGTCGGCAGAACTCTGCCCTGCATTGAAATAAGGATCGATAATCCGGATGAATTCGGCAACGGCGAAATATGCGTCAAGGGCGACACCGTAATGCTCGGCTACTACAACGATCCCGAACGCACCAAAGAGGTACTCGTTGACGGTTGGTTCAAGACAGGAGATTTCGGAAATATGAGCCCGGAAGGCTTCCTCTCGATCACCGGACGCAAGAACAACATCATAGTGCTCAACAACGGCAAAAACATATATCCTGAAGAAATTGAAAATTACATCATGGAAATTCCATATGTCACCGAAGTCGTTGTATATGCTGCCAAGGATGAAAACGGCAACCAGAACGGGCTTTGTGCCGAAGCTTTCCTTGACGCCGATCAGCTTAAGGAGCTGAACGTTTCCGATAAAGCCGAAGCGGCAGAGCTCTTCAGATCAGACGTTTTCCAAATACTTACGCCCCTTCCCTCATACAAACAAGTCACAACAGTACGTCTCAGAGACTGTGAATTTGAAAAAACATCTTCAAAGAAGATCAAGCGTTCGCTTGTGGGCTAAAAAATCGACTTAACGAAGTCATTTTCTGAATAAATTTGATTTTTTCGGCAATCATAAAATCGTCAACCGAATTACGAGAAACGGAGTTAACGATATGCTCGAAAAAATGAAAGCAAAAATGATCTTTATGTCAGTAATGATTGCCGTGGTCGCCGGCATGGTAACCGGCGGTATGCTTTGGATGTGTGAAAACAGCAAGTGCATGTGCAAAAAGGCAAAAAAGATGTTCAAAAAACTCACCGACGAGGATTAACAAAAAAGATACCGCGCATGACCGCACGTTGATACAGCTGCCATGCGCGGTTGCTTTTTTCAAAAACTCAGATTGCTTACAGAGTACTGAATACAATCACGATTAAATTCCGCGCAATCTGTCTGCGAAAACGGGCTTCGCCCTTATTTCGTTGATTTATTGTATTTAGGGGCGAAAACCCTGATGGTTTTCCACCTAACACCCTCTTTCCTTCCGAAACAGGAAAAGAATGATGGGATGTCAGCCTGTGCTTTTTTTCAAAAAACTCTTTACTTTTTCCTGATATAAGTATATAATAGCCGTATCGTAGCAGGAGCAGTCGCTTCTGTTATTATTGCCGAAAGGAATTATATATATCATGAAACAATTACGTCTCGTTATACTCGGTCAGGGCAGGAGCGGACGCGATATTCACGGTCTTCACCTGAAAAAGGATACCGAACGCTTCAAGGTTATCGGTGTTGTCGAACCGTTAGCACCCCGCCGTGAGCGTGCGGCAAAGGAATTCGGATGCGAAGTTTTTGAAGATTATCGCGATATTTTGAACCGCAGCGACATCGACCTCGTCGTTAACGCAACGCCGAGCAACAAGCACTTTGAGATCACAAAGGATCTTCTTGAACACGGCTTCAACGTACTTACCGAAAAACCGTTTGTACCTACGCTTGAAGAATTCGACATACTCGAAAAAACAGCAAAAGAACACGGCTGCCACATGCTCATTTTCCAGCAGAGCCGTTTTGCAAACTATTTCCTCAAGGTCAAAGAGATCATCGCTTCCGGCGTTTTGGGAAGACTTGCACAGATCAGCATTCAGTTCAACGGCTATGCGCGCCGCTGGGACTGGCAATGCCTCCTTTCCCACAACGGCGGTGCGCTTGCAAATACCGGTCCTCACCCGCTTGATCAGGCTCTGAACCTTCTGAACGATTACGACAACATGCCGAATGTGTTCTGCAAGATGGACAGCCTGAACGTTTTCGGCGACGCCGAGGATTACTGCAAGCTGATACTCACCGCTCCGAACAAGCCGCTTATCGACCTTGAGATATCCTCAGCCGACGCATACCCTCTTTATACCTACAAGATACAGGGCTCGCGCGGCACTCTTAAGGGCAACATGGCGCATATAGACTGGAAATACTTCAAGGAAGATGAAGCTCCGGCCCGCGAAAACGTACCCGGACCTTACTACACCACCGACGAAGCACTTCCGACATATTGCGGAGAAACTCTTAAATGGTATGAAGAAAGCTGGGACGGCGACCCTCAGGCTCCGTTTATCGCAGCTGTTCAGGAATACTATAACCAGATATATCTGCTGCTTACCGAAGGCAGACCGCATGACGTACAGCCTAAGCAGGTACGCCAACAGATAGCGATCACAAGAGAAGCCCACAGACAAAACTTCTGAAGTTCAATCCCTGTTCCGGAGCATTCAATATCTCACGAAAAAATACCACAAGATATTGCGCACGCATCATTGACAAACGCGATTTCTTGTGGTATGATTGTTTATAGAAGATATCAAAAGGAGTACATCCCATGTTCAGAGTTGTAAAACGCAACGGCGATATTGTTGATTTCAACATAACCAAAATCAGCGACGTAATCAAAAAAGCATTCGACGCCAAGGAAAAAGAGTATAATCAAAGCATCATTGATCTGCTTGCCCTCCGTGTAACGGCAGACTTCGAACCGAAGATCAAAAACGCTCTTATCGAAGTGGAGGATGTTCAGGACTCGGTCGAGTCGGTTCTTATCCAGGCAGGGTATGCCGACGTCGCAAAAGCATACATCCTTTACCGCCGCCAACGCGAAAAAATGAGAAAAATGAAATCCACCATACTCGACTATAAAGAGCTGGTGAACAAATATGTTAAAAATACCGACTGGCGCGTTAAGGAAAATTCAACCGTAACCTTCTCTGTAGGCGGTCTTATTCTTCATAATTCGGGCGCTATTACCGCAAACTACTGGCTTTCCGAAATATACGACGATGAAATATCACAGGCTCATATAAACGCCGACATGCACATCCACGACCTGAGTATGCTTACCGGCTACTGCGCAGGCTGGTCGCTCCGCCAGCTTATCAAAGAAGGTCTCGGCGGCGTTCCGGGCAAGATCACATCATCACCCGCAAGCCATCTTGCAACGCTTTGCAATCAGATGGTGAACTTCCTCGGAATAATGCAGAACGAATGGGCGGGCGCTCAGGCGTTCTCGTCCTTCGATACATACCTTGCGCCATTCGTCAAGGTAGATAATCTTGATTACCACG
>CAZVSW010000165.1:0-3779 GCA_964630005.1 uncultured Ruminococcus sp.
AATTACACGAAAGCTTCAGCGATTAAAAAGGAGTGTTTAATATGCAAATCGAAATCAAAAATCTGACAAAAATCTATCCCCGCGGAAAGAAAAAGGCGCTGAATGCCGTCAATATCACGATCGGAGACGGGATATTCGGTCTGATAGGCAGAAACGGCGCGGGAAAAACTACGCTGATGCGTATTCTGGCAACAGTTATGAAGTCTACCGACGGGAGCATCTCCTTTGACGGCAAGGACTTGACCGAACACAAGCAGGAATTCCGTTCCTCGCTCGGCTATCTGCCGCAAAGCACCAAGCTTATGCCGAGGCTCAATATCGTTGAATTTCTTGACTACGTCTGCATTTTGCGCGGCATGAAGAACAAGGCACAGCGCAGGGAAGTTATTGAAAAGGCTATTGAGACGGTCGGCTTGGTGGGCGAAGAAAAGAAGCTTCTTAAAAGCTATTCCGGCGGTATGCTTCGCCGCGCAGGTATCGCGCAGGCGCTTATCGGCGACCCTAAGGTGCTCATCATCGACGAGCCTACGACGGGACTTGACCCCGAAGAGCGGTTGTACTTCCTCAATCTGCTGTCGAAAATTGCCGTCGACCGCACGATCATCTTTTCCACCCATATCACCGCCGATATCGAGCATCTCTGCAACAATATCTGCGTGCTTGAGCAGGGAGAGGTAAAGTATATCGGCGAAAAGAAGCCGTTTATCGAGCAGATAGGCGGCAGGCTCTACGAACACACCGGAACGCCCGAAGAAGAAGCGTTTTTGCGTGAAAACAGCGTCGTGACCTCTGTTACTTATGTTGACGGCAGTCCTTGCGTACGCTATGTAGCGGACGAGCCGCTTACCGAAGCGTCAAAGCTTGTCGAAATACCTACGCTTGAGGATTCATACATCTACAGCCTCGGCGGTGTCAAACGCTAAGGGGAGGGAAGTAAATGTTTGGATCAACGTTTAAAAATACCGTGAAAACTATCTTAAGGTCGGTGACCTTTTGGTTGGTCTTCGCCATGTTCGTCTTCCTGCTGGTCAGATACGGCGTTACAAATGTCAGCAGAGCCGTCAAAAGCGGCGCGGGAATGGTGTTTATTGACAACTACAAACCGCCCGAATGCCTCACCTACAGCGGCTTTATCAGCACCGTCGATAACCTCGTTCACGCGGGATCTCTTATGTATCCGCTGGCGATTTTGACCGTTATCGTTACGGTACTGGTAATAAACCGCGACCACGGAGATCAGTTTTTTGAAATAGAGAAGGCGGCAGGCGTCAAGCCATTGCTTTATGTGCTTGGCAGATTGAGCGCCGCTACCGCGATTACATTTGTGATACAGTGGGTCGTCAGCTTTGCGGTTTTGCTGTATCTTGTGTTCGGGCAGGGCGGCGTCGAGGGGATGTCGGCGTTGCAGTGCATCGTCAAGGGGTTTTTGTATCTGTCGCGCACAAACATCTGCATTGCACTGCCGGTCATTCTGTTTTACATCGGAATCACATATCTGATCGGGACGCTGTTTAAAAACGGTGTTGTCGCGGCGTGCGCAGGATTTGGCTATGCGATCGTGTTTTTTGTCACGTTCTTGCTCTATCGTTACAGCGTCTCGCCGGTTGCAGAGTTGTATTTCAACTATCTTTCACCGGCTGCGTATAAGATCCGCTACTACTTTTCGAGTCTGGGACTGCCAAATCAAGAGCAGATACTTGCCCGGTTTGGCACTTCGCTTGGCAAAGCTATGATTTCCATAGTCTTTTTTGTCGGCGTATTTGCGGTCTGCACCGCTGTGTCATACCTGCTGACCCGCAAGAGGGAATCGTAATTGATAGTACGATAATACGCATAGTAAAAACGACTTTTACAGTGCTATAAAGGCACAGTAAAAGTCGTTTTTGTTTATAGAGTTGGCAGAGTACAAAAATCAGATCTACAAATCGGCATTATCAGGCTGCGACAAGTCGCCGCGGTTGAAATAGTTTTCAAGATCAGCAATGGTATATGTATGTGTGTCGTTTACAACGCTGGTCTTGCTCACCACGCGCACCGCTTTGTCGGAAGTTGAACCGTATTTAAAGATGCTGCATTGGAAGTCAATAACCTGATCACCTGCGGTCGATACGGTGAATCTATAGTTTTCCTGATCGAAATTCTTTACGACAGAGAATTTTTCAATATATTTGTGCGTTGAAAATTCCATATGATCTATACCGCCTCCATTTGTCAGGCAGGAAAAGTACCGTTCGCCGTTTTTAAAGGTGATAAGATCGTCGCCAAATACAAAGTTCTTTGAGATAACTACATCTATTACTCCCGTGCCAAGCTTTGAGGCAAGGAAGCCGGTTTCGTCTGTCAGCTCGATCTGGAACAAAAGAACCTTGCTGATCACAATCGGTTGATCCGGATCGATCTCATAGTATATAACCGGCGGCAATCCGGGTTCTGAAACGGGAGCTTCGGCAAACGGAGCAGATACATCGTCCTCGACAATGATCTCGTTAAGCAGTCTGAATTCGCCCCTATAGTCGCTACTTGCCGAAATCAGACCAGACTCTTCGTCCAGACCGCGGATCGCGGAATAATAGTTAAGCATATCAAGACCGTCTATATGCAGACTTCCTGTAGGAAGTGTAATGTCAGGATAGAGCGTATCATCCGGTCCGGGCTGTTTTGTATCAGGCGGCGTGGTATCTGATCCAAAAGGGTTTTGATCGACTTGCGATGGATTTTTGGAAATATCAGCATCAGTGCCGTTGCCGAACATTGCCGGAATCGCCGAAATCGATACAATACATACGATTAGCAAGAGCGCTGCGACGGCAATGCGCATCGGCGGTCTGAGCACAAAGCTCCTTCTTGTGCGGCTTTTTTCGCATTTTATCTTTTTTTGCATTTTGTCGGCGCTGTCGGTACGGTATGCCTCGTCCAACAGATCGTCGTCGGCGTTTCCCAGCAATTGGGACAGTTTTTCATTTTCAAGTGACATTTTTATGACCATTCCTTTTCAAGCAGTTTCTTCAGCTTTTTTCTCGCGCGGAACAGCTTTACCGAAACGTGATTCTCGCTTATTTCGAATCTGTTGGAAAGGCTTGCCACGCTTTCGAGATAAATGTATCGGCGAACAAACAAGATCCGTGTTTCGGCGTCAAGACCGCGAAGAAAGTCCGATATAGCCGCCGTATCGATTCATCATCTTTGCTTTGCTGTAAAAATGACATCCGGTCGGTGATACAATCGTCCAGCTCGCTCAGCATTACCGTGTAGCTGCTGTTCCGCTTCTGGCGGTTGTTGTATTTATATCTGTTGACTCCGATGTTCCGTGCGATCTTGCATATATAGGCGGGAAGACTGTTTGGACGGTTTGGAGGAATACTGTTCCAAACGGCTAAAAGCAGATCGTTTGCGCATTCATCCACATCGTTTTCATCGTGAAGAATCTCTCTGAGTATACCTTTGTACAGTTTGGAGTACTGTAGAGTCAATTCATCCAGCGCGGCTTCGTCACGCTTCAGCAGCCGATCTATGATACTACCTTCATTCACATTTATACACTTGCCCCTTTCGTAACATATGCCCGCCTCACTTATTAAGACAACTTTTAAAGCGAAATATTACAGGCTATAAGAAAAAATTATATAATATCAAAAAGCTTTTATGCCAATCGATCGTGTTTTATTAGAATACTTTAAAGGAACAATAAGCCTTAACCGAATTTAATTATATTTGTTTTCAAGAAAAAATCAAGAACGGGATTTGAGAAACGACAGCGGAGTTATTCGCTTGTGAAGCGA
>CAZVSW010000166.1:0-3765 GCA_964630005.1 uncultured Ruminococcus sp.
GCGATAAGGAAAAGTGGTTACGGAGAAAAACGTAGTTTGCCCCCGTCTAAAAAAAATAAAGAGAGGACAAGGGCGAGAATTTGCCCGAAAAGAGTATGTATAAACCGATTATCGCCGTTGTGGGGCGACCCAATGTCGGGAAATCCACATTTTTCAACAAAATATCGGGTCAGCGTCTCGCTATCGTCGACGATACGCCCGGCGTAACGCGCGACCGTATATATGCCGACACGGAATGGAACGGCAGGACTATGACCCTTGTCGACACCGGCGGTATAGAGCCGATAACCGACAGCGAGCTCTTGAAACAGATGCGCATACAGGCTCAGATCGCCATTGATTCCGCCGACGTCATCGTTTTTCTGACCGACGTGTCCACGGGCGTCACCGCCGACGACAAGGACGTTGCCACAATGCTCCGCAAGTCGAAAAAGCCGGTGCTCGTCGCGGTGAACAAGTGCGATAAAGGCTTGCCGCCGCCCGATTTTTATGAGTTTTATTCCCTCGGCTTCGAGGACGTTTTCGCCGTATCTTCCCTGCACGGAACGGGTACGGGCGATCTGCTCGACCGCGTTGTCGAGCTGATTCCGCCGTCCGACGGAGAGGCTGAGGACGAGGACTATATCCGCGTAGCGGTAATAGGCAAGCCGAATGCAGGCAAATCTTCCATAATTAACCGTATCGCCGGCGAGGAGCGCTCGATCGTTTCCGATATGCCGGGCACAACGCGCGACGCGGTCGATACGACGGTCGAAAACGCCTACGGCAAATATATTTTTGTAGATACGGCGGGTATACGCCGCTCCGCAAAGATCGACGATAAGCTTGAAAAATATTCGGTCATGCGCGCGCAGCTTGCGGTGGAACGCGCCGACGTGTGCGTCATCATGGTCGACGCGAACGAGGGCGTCACCGCACAGGATGAACGCATTGCCGGCATTGCGCATAACGCGGGCAAGCCGTCGGTCATTGTGATAAATAAGTGGGACACTATTGAAAAGGATAACGACACCACCAAGGAATTCACCAAAAAGGTGTATGACGCGCTGTCGTATATGACCTATGCGCCCGTTATTTTCGTGTCCGCCAAGACGGGGCAGAGGGTGGAACGCCTCTATGAGCTTATAAATTATGTTGCAAATTCTGCGGCGACACGCATTTCGACGGGCATGATCAACGACCTGCTGAACGACGCCGTGCAGCGCGTACAGCCGCCGTCCGATAAGGGCAGGGTGCTGAAGCTTTATTATATGACGCAGACGGGCATAAAACCGCCCACATTTGTCATATTCTGTAACCGCGCCGAGCTGTTCCACTTCTCATATCAGCGATATATAGAAAACTGCCTGAGAAATACCTATGGATTCGAGGGTACGCCCATACGCATCATCGTTAAGCAAAAGGGCGACGAATAGAATAACAGTTCAAATAATAAATCAGATTTAAAACGGCATATTGCACAAAACGGATCGACCGAAATTGTGCAATACGCCGTTTTTTGCTGCACACCCCCGAACTATGTTGACTTTGTTTGCTTTATGGTATATAGTAATATTAAGAGAAATAAAGGCAAAACCCTGAGGCAACACCGCGCGATCCTATCGCCGGAATCGTGCGATATTGCCTAAAAGCACCGTCCGCAGACGGCGAAACACCCGAAAAAGGAGGAACACGGCAATGAAACGCATAATATCTATCATATTATTAACAACAATGTTGATATCCATGGCGGCGTGCGAGTGGGTCGAACTCGAAACGTCTGATGTTGACGAAGCGAGCGGCGCCGAATCGGTTGAAATCGAATCGAGCAGCGTCGAATCGACTGATGACGAACAGAGTGACGCCGAACAGTCCGAACCGTACGTCTACATACCGCGCGACTACCTCTCCGAGTGGGCGGACGGCGAGTGCGAGGCGTATGTTCACAGCCCGTTCAACTGCGGAACTTTTGGATTTGGGATGGACGAAAAACTGGTTATTTCCTATGAAGAGAAAAGAAAGCTTGAAAAGGAGCTGCTCGATCGGAGAAACACGGCATTTTTCGAGACGCTTGATGTGCACGAAACAAAAGAGTGGGACGGGATAACGATGTCGTTATCGGGCGCGACGGCGTTTCAGGAGAACAGAAGGGTTACGTACGAAGCCCCCGGAGACGAAGTTAAAGTAACCTACAACGCTTTCAGCGGCAAGCCCATAAGCATTTCTTACAGCGACGATTACGTTGAAGCAGAAAGCAAAAGACGAAAAGAACAAGAAGTAAAGATAGTTTCTTCCTCTGAAGAAGCTATAAAATACATGAAAGCTTATGTCAGAGACGATTTTGATGTTGGCGACGATATAGACTTGTATGACCACTCGTTCCACACATCATACTACAACAATCGGTACAACATAGAATTTTATCTGACGATAAAAGGTATACGCGTATTATATGGCAGTGCGCAAGTGGACGAGTATTTCGGCGTTACGCAGTTTTTCTGCGGGTACACTAAAGAGTCGGTGAATTTCTACACAAGCTGCGTAGAATATGCCATTTCGGAAAAGGGCTGGGCGGCAGTAGTTGCGGCTCTTGAAAGAAAAGCCGCCGAAAACCACGATATAGTTGAGATCAAAGACATATCGCCCAGCAACATGGCGGGTCGCGGATGCGCTTCCGACGAAAAAGAGAGCTTTCTGACTGCCAAACCCAATGACAACTACGGCGGTATGGAGTATTTTTACCACCTGGACAAAACTGCCGTTATTGTTTCTTGTAAATATACGGTTGTAATGAAGGACGGAACGGAAAAGAGGGGCTTGAACACCGTAGCGGTCCTTGTCCCCATCGATTGGGCGGAGGAGTTCGGCGAAAAGTAGGCTCGACAACATATTGGGGCGTCGCCCCAAACTCCATTCAGTGGTCTTTTTGAAAAAAAGACCACTGAAAACCCCAAAAACTTCCAATGAAAAAGATTTGTGACAAGAGAGGGAGCAATATGGTGCTTGATTACAAAGCTATCGGCAAGCGGATAAAGATCGCGCGCATCAGATCCGATCTTACACAAGAGCGCCTGGCAGAAACGGTGGGCATTTCGACGTCGCACATGAGCAATATTGAAACCGGCACGACCCGCATCAGCCTGACTCTGTTGGTCAGCCTTGCAAACGCTTTGTCCGTCACCGCGGACGATCTCCTTTGCGGCGACCTTGCGAAAGCCTGCGCGCCGTTTGAAAATGACCTTGCAGAGCTTTTGAAAGACTGCGACGCATACGAAATTCGCGTGATCGCGGATATGGCGCAGGCACTGAAAAATTCGCTCCGAAGCCGCGAATTGAAAGCTGAAGATTGAAAATGGAAAGTTAAGGCACGCTCGTGGCGCAAAGTAAGAGTGAATAGTGAATAGCGAAGAGGTTAGGTGTCGCTACGCGACGGAATTTATTGTATATGGTGCGGGGTTTTGCTTTTGATTAAAAAATGGGGCTTTGCGAACATTGTTGCTATATTTTTGCTTCAAATTGGCTTTGCATCCCATTGGCAAGCTTTTTTGCCAAGCTTTTTTCTCGAAAAAAGCGTAAAAATACGTAAAACAGCACTATATCGTAAATATGATCAGCCATAGTAACGCTTGATTTCATAAATTATTCGTCGCGAAGCGACACAGATTGCTTGCTGAGTGCGAAATAGAACTACGTGCAGATTTCGCGCAATCTGTCTGTGAAACACGGGCTTTGCCCGGTTTCTTTGATTTATTGTACTCAGGGGCGAAAAACCCTGATGGTTTTTCC
>CAZVSW010000167.1:0-3763 GCA_964630005.1 uncultured Ruminococcus sp.
GTATTAATCAATGATCGAGGGGCTTTTCGTCATGAGCTTCGGAATCGGTACTTTCGGATTCGTTCTGAGCTCTGCGACGCTCATTTTCTGCGTTGCTCCTCTTTTTCTTATTATCGCGTATCGCGTCAAGATCTTCTGCCGTTACGCCTTGTCTGAACGAAGCTTCAAACTGATCTCTATCCATAATCTCATTCTTTGTAAGATACTCAGAGATGAAATGGAGGGTTTCCATATTCTCGATAAGAAGCTTTTCGGCAAGCTGATAGCCCTTATCGATTATTGCATGAACCTCGTCGTCGATCTGCGCGGCAATCTTTTCAGAATAGTTTCTCGTCTGAGAAAACTCCTTGCCGAGGAACACTTCCTCATGACCTGTGCCGAAAACTATAGGTCCGAGGTTATCGCTCATACCGTACTGGGTTACCATTTTGCGGGCTATCTCGGTGGCGCGCTGTATATCATTGGAAGCGCCTGCGGAAATATCGTGCAGAACAAGTTTTTCTGCAACACGTCCGCCAAGGAGAGATGCGATATTATCGATCATTTCGTTTTTATATACGCTGTACTTATCCTCCTGAGGAAGCGAAAGCGTATATCCGAGAGCTCTGCCGCTCGGGATAATCGACACCTGATGAACAGGATCCTGAGACGGGAGCATATGACCGACAATAGCGTGACCCGCTTCGTGATATGCAGTAGCACGTTTTTCTTCTT
This sequence comes from uncultured Ruminococcus sp., assembly GCA_964630005.1. GTDB lineage: Bacteria > Bacillota > Clostridia > Oscillospirales > CAG-382 > UBA1206. The sequence continues at coordinate 715 of CAZVSW010000167.1, forward strand.
CCTTGATGATACGAGATTTCTTCTGAGGTCCTACAATAACTTTGATGGTAGCCTCTTCGAGCTCATTCATACCGATAAGAGCCTTTCCCTTGCGCGCGGAAAGAAGCGCCGCCTCGTTAAGCAGATTAGCAAGATCCGCACCGGTAAATCCGCTGGTGCTTTTTGCAAGCACCGCAAAATCAACATCAGGCTCAAAAGGTTTGTTTTTGGCGTGAACCTTAATGATCTCCTCACGACCCTTTATATCAGGGTAGTTAACAGTAACCTGTCTGTCAAAGCGTCCCGGACGGAGAAGCGCCGGATCAAGTATGTCAGGGCGGTTAGTTGCGGCCATAACGATAACACCGTCGTTTACGCCAAAGCCGTCCATCTCAACAAGGAGCTGGTTAAGAGTCTGCTCACGCTCGTCGTGTCCGCCGCCAAGACCTGCGCCTCTGTGTCGGCCGACGGCATCGATCTCGTCGATAAATATAATGCAAGGCGAAGATTTCTTTGCCGTTTCAAAAAGGTCGCGAACTCTTGAAGCGCCGACACCGACATACATTTCAACGAAGTCAGAACCGGATATTGAAAAGAACGGTACTCCCGATTCGCCGGCAACAGCCTTTGCGAGCAATGTCTTACCTGTACCGGGCGCACCGACAAGAAGAACGCCGCGCGGTATCTTAGCGCCGAGCTTCTGGAACTTTTCGGGATTCTTTAAGAATTCAACAACTTCCTCAAGCTCTTCTTTTTCTTCATCAGCGCCCGCAACATCAGAAAACAAGACCTTATGCTTTTCATCAGAGCCGAGCTTGGTTCTCGCTTTGCTGAATGAATTCATTCTTCCGCCAAGACCGCCGCCGTTGCCGTTGCCTGTTCCGGAAGCACGCTTGATAAACGACCACCAAAAGACAATAAGAACAACAACCACAAGCAAATACGGCAAAAATGACACCCACCACGGAAGCGTCGTCGCAGGAAGATAGTCAACGTACGTAATTATACCGCTTTTCTGTTGCTCTGTGATGAGATCCTGCATCTCATTCAGAAAAACAGTGAGGCTTATGTTAGAAAACTGATATTCGACCTTATATCCGTTTTTGAGTGTAAGAACAAGAACATCGTTCTCATTTACAACAAATTTTGTAACTTCTTCGTTATAGAAATATTGGGTAACGTCGCTATACGTAACCTTCTTCGTGTTTCCGCTGTCCGATAACAGCGTAGCTGCGAGGATGATAGCTGCTATAAAAAAGAAGTAAAAGAAAATCATTCTTTTATTTGATTTCATTTTGCACCTGCTTTCATATTACAATTATATTATATAAAATTAAATGAAACTGAAATTTTTAAGCTTGATCCGCTCTTTGGAGAAAAAAAATCGTCAACCCCTACATACGGAACAAAAGCTATCTTTCCGTCAATACAGACGATCGGCAACGCATTTCTGAGACGCAGGGGGATCTTTTTATTAATAAGCTCTTTTTTGACAGACTTATGAATACCGTTTATTGTGATCGTGTCACCGGGAAGGCGGTTTCGCACATAGACATTACTAAATATAATATCAGAAACATGTCCTACTGTTGTGAACGTTTTGTAAATCTCTCTGAAATTTTCAGCGGACGGTTCAATATCGATCGACACCGCGCCGCCAAAAAAGCTATTACTTCCCTTTGAGAGCGCTGTTTTTTCATAATCATACCGAACGCCATCATCGGAAGACATCGCAAACGAACCGTTTTCAACCAGCAATACCCTTCCGCCACTAAGAACAAAGCGCTTGCTTCCGCCGTTTTCAGCTGCGGCGGCAATCTTTTTCAGCATATTGTTATTAACTCCGCGAAGTCCGTTTTCTTCAAGAAAGATGCGGGCTTTACGCGTCAGATCGCAATTATTCGCAATTATCAGTTCTTCATCGGCTTTGGCGCTGTCAGACAGGCGCGTCGCCGCTTCTATAAACGAGGGATTAAGCTTTTCGCAAAGCGGAATGATGTTATGCCTTATAAAATTGCGTGTATATATATCATCGTTATTAGTGCTGTCGGTCACATATTCTATGTCGAACGCCTTTGAATATTCGATTATCTCGTTTCTCACAACGTTGAGGAGAGGTCTGATATAGCGACCGCGCTTATACGGAATGGCGCATATTCCGGAAGCAGACGTGCCCCTGATGATATTGAAGAGCAATGTCTCGGCGTTATCGTTAGCGTTATGTGCGGTTGCCGCACAGTCAGCGCCGATTCTGTCCATGACACGTTCAAAGGCGGCATATCGAAGTTCCCTTGCCGCGAGCTCGGTTGAAATGCCGTTCCTTTGCGCATAGGCAGGAACGTCTTCGCGCTCGACATAGAGTGGAACGCCAAGCTTTTTGCATATACTTCGGCAAAAGAGCTCGTCCCTATCAGCTTCATCGCCGCGTATGCAGTGATTTACATGGACGGCGGACAGAAAAAAGCCATATTTATCTGAAAGTGTGGAAAGCACATGAAGGAGCACAGTCGAATCGACACCGCCGGAAAGGCAGCAGAGAACGCTGTGGACATTTTCCAAAAGCTTTTCTCTGTCGATAGTATGTATTACCTTAAGCCGCAGCTCATTGTCCTGCCGGAGCATCGTCATATCCTTCCTCGATAGCGACATACTTAAAGTACTGACCGTGCCAGGCGAATTTGGCAGTTCCGGTTGCGCCGTGGCGGTTTTTCGCAATAATACATTCTATTTCCTGCTGCTTGTTGGGGTCTACGTCCGCTTTTTCGCTGTTATCATAATAGTCCTCACGGTAAAGCAGCATAACGATATCAGCATCCTGCTCGATAGCGCCTGAATCTCGCAGATCTGAAAGCATAGGTCTTTTTTCCTTAATATTTTTCGGCGGTCTCGAAAGCTGTGAGCAAAGTATTATCGGTATCTTCATCTCTTTGGCAATAAGCTTCAGCGAACGCGTTATCTCCGCAACCTGCAAAACCTTATTATCAGAGTATTTATCGCATTCAATAAGCTGCAAATAATCGATTATGACTATCTGCGGATTTTTGAGACGTCTGAGTTTGGCTTTCATATC
>CAZVSW010000168.1:0-2576 GCA_964630005.1 uncultured Ruminococcus sp.
AAACAGTATACCACCCTTTAAAAAGTTCTGCAAGAGAGGAAAGCGAATGAATTTAATTTTGCAAGGATTAAAATCTTTTCATCGACGCCTGAGACATTCGCTCATTGCCTCCGCAATGTTTTTTGTGATTTTTCTTTCTTTGATGTTTTCTTCTCTTATTCTTGGGATTTGCGATATTTACAAGGCAAGAAATGAGAATCCGTATTCTGATTACTATCGTTTGCTCATTGATCGGAAGGTGGTGCTCGCAGACGCCGGATATGAGTCGCAGGACAAGATGTTTAGCGGCAGCTGGTACAGCATAGAAGCAATAAACAGCTATTTCTATGATATTGTTGATTATACTGCCGAGGTTTATGGAAACACTACGGCAAATATTGATCCGTTTCTTCCGGAATGGTTTTCCGATTCCGGCTATTTTTTGCTGTACGGTCTGACGGATTGTATGGAATTGTCGGAGTTTTCACGCGGAGAATTAACGCTTATTGATGGGCGGTATCTCAATGCACATGACCGTTACGAGGACAACAGGGTGTGCATGATTCACGAAGAGATCGCCTCCCTGAATCATCTTTCTGTCGGCGATGCGATAGATATCAAAATGCATGACGGCACGAACGAGGCATATACAGTTGTCGGCGTCTATCGTGACCATTCAGTCCATTCCACTCTCGACGCCTCCATTAGCTATAACCTGCCTCAAAACCGAATTTTTGTTCCGTTGTCTGCTTTTAAGCGGGCATATGCGCTCGGTTGCTATAATTATCAGATCAAATTAAATAACGACGCCCTTATTGAGCAGGTCCAACAACGTGTAAATCAGTATGGGATGTGCGATGGATATCCGGCATATTTTGTTCGCGTTTCGGACATTTTTGAAGCTAATAACCGCGGAATCCGCGCATTAGAAGACGCATTCACGATTGCGCAGTACAGTTTTATCGCTGTCGCGTTGTTAATGATCCTTATCCTGATCCACTCGATGCTATCTTCCAGAAAAAGAGAATTCGGAATATACCTTTCATTAGGCAGAAGCAAATGCGCGATGACCGCTATGCTGCTGACAGAACTCAGCGCTTGTATCATTATAGGGCTGCTGCTCTCTTTTGCCGTGGTAATGCTGATCGGTGCAGACGCATCCAATCTGATGCTTGGCGGAGTTTTGCAAAACACTTCCGCTGAAGCGCTGAGAATGACCACGTCCGACGCCGTACAATTCCAAATGAATGAATCCGATGTTATACGGGTCATGATACAGAGCGGTTTTGTGCAGACGGCGATCAGAAAAGCGCTCTTTACAATCGTTCCTATCATCATAGTCAGTATGCTGTTAACTTCATTTGGCATAGCCCGAATCAAAGTGATCGACTTGCTTGCCAGGCAGGAGAATTTATGAAAAGACACATCAAAAATGTTTTTCGGCTTCCCTCCATTTTTCTTCCGCTTTTTGCCGTCACAGTACTTATCGTCTTTTTAGCCTTGCTTTGTTGCTCTGTGTATACTTCCTGCAAAAACACCATAAGCGATATCAACCAAACATATAATATCGATTTTACGGTTACAACCAAAGACAGATGGGAACGCGTTTGCAATGACGACGGAACAGTTTCGGTTGTCAATATGAATAAGAAGATCATCGACACCGATATTCTGACGATCATCAATTCGGAACAAAGATTGTGTGACGTGGAATATGTCACGAATCCGTTTTATTTTTCCGCAAGATTGCTTCGCACGGAAGATCAGCTTGCAGAGATAGAATCCCATGTATCGCACGGGGAGGCTTTTTCGGAAAAAGGCGCGAGCAGTACACACGAGATAGGCGTTATTGGCTGTAGCGATGAACATTTTCTAAAAAGTACCTTTAAGATGCTTCATGCGGATTTTGATATAATTTATGTAGACGGATCATTCCAAAACGGTGCGATTCTCCCCAAAGAACTCTACGATTTCTATCATTCCCCGAAAAACCTTGTGGTGGGATGGTTTATCAGCGACGGGCACGGGATTCAGATCGATTTTGACGGCGAAAGATATTTGCCGAACGATACGCTTCTTTCTTATTTTGATGAGTTGTTAACATCACCCAACGCACCGAAGACGCGTATTCCCATCGCGGGCTATTACACATGCTCTGATCTGACAAGCAGTACCGTAATCTGCAATATGACCATCTTTGAAGATATTTATGCCGCTCAGGATTATTACCAATTAGCGGACGGCAGTCAGAAATATTATGGCGACCGTCGCAATGCGATAGACTCGCTCGGAATAGCTCAGCTTAATATGCAGACCGGATTTCCGGACGAAGTATCCGACATTATGGCAGGTCTGATAAACAACGGAATCGACGCCCGGTCGTTTACAATTGTTGCGGACGATTATAACTATAAATTTATCTCCTCTCATGTGGAAAGTACGGAATATCTGTCGTTTATAATATTGATCGCGGTCTTGATTTTTGGAATTGCTATCATTTTGTTGATGCTTTTTTATGCGGCAAAGAAAAGACAAAACGAGCTGTATACGCTCCGTACGCTTGGCGAGAGCCGCATCAGAATCGCTGTCGGAATGGG
>CAZVSW010000168.1:2586-3732 GCA_964630005.1 uncultured Ruminococcus sp.
GGGATCGGAGCTATCTATAGTGATCTTGGCAGGTATTTTAGTCGGAATTATCGCGGGAGAGGTATTTGGAAGTCTTATTTGCGATTCTGTCAACCGACAAATTCAGGAAAGCGTCATGGCGTCGGTTTCGAATCTATCACAGATCTCGGAATTGATGAATGACAGCGATATCATCAAGCTTCAGATGAATAATGCTGTTGAAGCGTATATGCAATCAAATATCCGCCTCGCCTATACGATTCCCCGATACGTATATTCCGCAGTTTGTTTTACGTGGGTACTTTTGAGTACATGCGTGTTTCTGTTATTCATGCGAAAGGCATCACATACATTAATGCGAAGAGGAGACCAGTCATGAAAACTCTTACTATACAAGATCTTTCCTACGATTATGTATTAAAATCCGGTATCACGCACGCTTTGGTCAACGTCAACGCGGAATTTTCCCCGGGCATGTTCTATGCTTTAACCGGGCGGAGCGGTTCGGGAAAGACGACTTTGCTTTCATTGCTGGCCGCATTTGATAAGCCTAAGCAAGGAGATATCCTTTTAGACGGGAATTCGATCTTCAAAGGCGACGCATCCAAATACCGCAGAGAGCATGTCGGGATGGTCTTTCAGTCGTATAACTTGATCCCGCATCTGACTGCATTGGAAAATGTAATCATTCCGCTTGACATAGGCAAAAAGTCAGGCAAAGAAAAGAAAAAAACGGCAAGAGAAATACTGTCGCGCGTAGGTGTCAAAGAAAGTCTTTATAACAAGCGCCCTTTAACAATGTCAGGCGGCGAGCAACAGCGCGTTGCCGTGGCGCGTGCAATAGCTTCTGATGCTTCGCTTATTCTTGCGGACGAACCCACGGGAAATCTTGATAATGACAATAGCGCCAACATTATCAGTGTACTGAAGAGTCTGGCGCATGAAGCAAATAAATGTGTGATTGTTGTTACGCATTCGGAAGAAATCGCCGCCGAAGCGGATGTGCGTTATCATCTTGTTGACGGCAGAATATCTCTATATTCACGCGCAAAAGACTGAATTGAATGGGAATATAAAGCTAAAATTATAAGCAGGTAAAGCGCAACGCCTTATCTGCTCAACGCGAAGACAAACTACGTTTTTCTCCGCGAACCACTTTTCCTTTTC
>CAZVSW010000169.1:0-3729 GCA_964630005.1 uncultured Ruminococcus sp.
GCCGCGATAAGACACAAAAAATAGCTTTTCATACATCCACCCCTATTCTTATAAACAGCGCTACCGCTATGACAAACATCACGCTTATTCCGAGCTGAAGCGCAAGCAGTACCGACAAGACCGAGTTTATGTCATAAAGCAGTCTCGATTCGTTATCGCACCCAAGCGCACGCGCGGCCATGGCACAGCACAAAAAGCATAGCTTGTATATCAAAGTATAAATAACAGCCGGGAGCGTCAGTCCCAGCAAGGCGATTATCCCTGCGCCGCCGACCGTGGCACGCACGACGCCGGCTGAGGATGAAACAGTCCTCGCCGCATCGCCGAGCATACTGCCGATCACCGGTATAAACGTTCCGGCGGCAAATTTCACCGTGCGGAACGCAAAGTTGTCGGCCGCCGCGGTAATGACAGTTTGCAGATACATGACCATGCCGAAGATCGAAAACACAAATGCGAGCAGTGTTGTGAGCGCGTTTTTCGCCAGGGTCGTGACTGATTTGAGTCCGCCGCTTCCCGGAAGTGCCGAAGCAAGCGACATTACAAACCCGCCCTGCATAAGAGGAAACAGAAAGCCTGACGAAAACCCCGACGCAACGCTTAAAAACAAAAGCAGTGCCGACGAACCTGCAACACCCGAAGCAACACTGCCGCCGAGGGTATGAAGAGCCGCCGCAACCGGCAAAAACGCCGTCATGTACCGGCAAAGCGAGGCGATACTTTCTCCTGCATAGCCAAACACAGACGTGAGGACCGAAAAAGCACAGCCCGAAACAGCAAGCACCGATGCGTATGTAAGCGCGCTGTGAAGCGTACTGCCGCTTCCGTAATTATTGAATACGGACGAAAGCAGAACCATCGACAGCATCAGAAACAGCGATTTCAGCGCCGTTTTCCAAAAGTTTTCAAGGCTTTCCCTTATTACGGAAAACACCTTTGAAAAATCGGTATCACTGCCGTATTCTTCAGTAAGCGAATCTGCGCCCGTACGCTCCGCAATGTCCGATTCCGACGCCGCGACGGTCATCGGTATTGCAAAGAGTAAAAGCGCCGCAATTATTCCTGTCAGCTTTTTCATATACTTCCCTAATGCTCCTTCACTTTAAAAGCATTTGCTTCGCGGTCTCAAATATCCCCTTAAGAAGAGGCATCGTCTGCAAAATGATCATGGCCCTACCGCCAAGCTCTACCTTTGAGCCAATACCCGCCTCGCCGCAGTCGCGGCATATATCGGCGGCAGTCTTGCAGATAAACGCGGTGCAAAGGCATTTCAGCATAAGCGAAAAATAGCCGTTAAGCCCCGTCTCATACGCAATATCGCGCAGATATGTAAGCGGCTCGGCAAGCGCCGCAACACAGTACACTCCCATAACAGCGGCGGCGGCAGCTGCCGCATAGGAAGCGAAATCGCTTTTCATCTGCTTAAGTATAAGCACCGTACACATAGCGCATATCCCAACGCCGCACAGCAAATATATATTCATATGCCAAAGATTCTTCTGATCGTTTGAAAAAGTGTGTTGATCTCGGACACCAGAAGCAGCATTACAACGATCACGCCTGCAACCGAGACATATGTTGCAAGCTCGTCTCTGCCTGACTTTTGCAGTATCTGATGCGCAACCGCTACCACCAGCCCGACGCCGGCGATCTTTAAAACCAACGCTATGTTCATTATCGTTATCTCGAACGGGTTGCGTAAACAGCTTGTTCCCCCGCGAGCCTCCTTTTTTTATGTTTTATATCAGAATGATCACCGCCAGCAGACCGAACAACGCGCCCAATGCGCCGTAGTAGCGCGCTTTTTTGTTATATTCGCTTTCCATGCGGATTTTTATCGACGAAAGCGCATCATAAGCATCTTTTAGCTCCTTCAGCTGCTTTCCGCGGTAAACAAGCCCCAGACCGTCGCCAAGCCCGATCAGAACACGCTCTGCGTCATCGGGAAGTCTGAGGCGTAAAACCCCGGTCTTCCAGGCCTTTGCGGCCGAAATCCTTCCCCCGTCAAAACCGTCGTAAAAGCCGACGCCGGTCAATACTTCGTTTTGGTATTCATTTATGGCTCGCGCCAGCTGCATGTTGCTTCCTTCTACACGGCGTATCAGATGAGCGATCAGCCCCATCGCCGCATTAAGCCTGACAATAACGTTTTTCTTTTCGACCGCGCTTACCGCACCGAGCATACGGCAGGCGATCACCACAAGCGCCGCAAGGATCAGCTTCAAAGCGCAGTCAGCTCGCTTTTATAGCCGCCGTCATAAAACAGCCTTACGCCAAGCTCGAACACGTTTTTTTGAACCATTTTTTTCACAAAATCCCTCCTCATGACCTGTTCGCGGTCTCCTCCGTGACACGAGGCTATAAGCACACAGCCGCTGTTTTGCGCCTGTTGTATTTCCTCCGCCTCTGCTTCGGAAATTTCGTCGCATATGATTATCTGCGGCGACATAGTTCTTGTAAGTAACTCGATAGCCTCGGCTTTTACACAGCCGGTACAGATATCTGCCATCGAATACACGCCGCCCGAAAGCTCGTACCGCTCATCGGCAATGCCCACCCGGTAGATTTCGGAAAGGAGCGCGGCGGCGCTTTTTAAATATGTCGTTTTTCCCATACCGGGAGGAGAAAACACGAGACAGCCGCAAAGACCGTGTTTTTCAAAATATTCGCATATATCGGAAGCGGCATTTTTATAAAAGCGCGGAACACGCAGGCAGATCGAATTGATGTTTCCGAAGGTGCGTATCTTTCCGCCTTCAAGCACCGCGTCGCCGCATATGCCCGCCCTGCCGCCGTCGGCAAGCGGTATATATCCGTGCCTGACCGCATCGTCAAAAGCATACATGCTCGACTGCGAAATAAATGCCATCGTCTCTTCGATATCGCTGTCGGTGCATATATAAGCCCTGCCGTCGGTCTTTGGCGTGATGTTTTTATCCGCAAGGCTGATGCTCAGCGGTCCTCCTCGCCTCAGGCGTATTTCGTTTATCCCGCCTTGCAGATCGTACGGCAGACCGCAAAGCAACCATGCGATTTTTGCAGGAAGGTATTTATATATTTTTTCTGCTTCCATATGCTCCGAAAGGTATAAAAAGCGCCGCGAACACCAAAAGATATATAAACGCGGCAGAGACAAAGCCGACCATCCCGCCTATATTCAAACGATCCAGAAACAACCGTGCGGCGAGTCCGCCTATTCCCGCCGCCGCAAACGGGAAGATAAAGTGCGACAAAAAGCCCACTCCGCCGGATATACAGCTTCTGAGGCGGAAATAGCACGCGCAAAACGAAAATACATTTGAAGCGGCGAGTAGCCAGAGATATCCGTCAGCGCCGACCGACGGTATCACCAAAAGCAGGAGCACTATTCTCGAAACCGAATTTATCACGCCTATTTTGAGCGTATAGACCTGCTCTCCGATGCTTTTCAGCACACTGTCGCAGACGGTCTCCACATACATAAACGGGGTAACGGCGGCGAGTATGCGCATGGGGCGCTCCGCATCCGGAGCATTATAAAACACCATGCCCGCCTCACGCGGAAGGAAGAAGAACAATCCGCCCGCCGCTATTCCGAAAACAAATGCAAAGCGCAGCGCCTTTTTTATTTTCAAGTCGCGTTCACGGCGCTTATCATCTCCGCAAAGGCGCGATATTTCGGGTATCAGCATCGATACGAGCGCCGAAAGAAACGCGTTTGCTCCCGGGATAACGGTGTATTTTACACCC
>CAZVSW010000170.1:0-3690 GCA_964630005.1 uncultured Ruminococcus sp.
CGCACGGTATCGCTACCACTGGATTTTGAGTCCAGCACGTCTGCCAATTCCATCACACCGGCGTTGTATTTTCAAAGTCATATTCACGATGCCCTGCCCGAAAAATCGGTGTGACGCCGCGAAAAGACATGAAAAGCAAGTTAAATATTTAATTCAAACGACAAAGACGCCGCTTATATCACGGCATTACCGCGTGGTTATTGATCAGGCGCAGCGCTGTCGCGAACCGGCAGAGCGGTGAAAACCTTTGAAAAGGCATAAAGCGCAAGAACCAATTCGACCGCATAAAGAAGAACAAAATCGTCAAGCTTGAACATCCAAAAACAGGTAAGCAGAAGATTCGGAACTGCATCGACAAAAAGGAACAGCACCAAAAGAGCGGCGGTTATATAATATGATTTCTGCTTAAGCTTATCGGCCGCATTGAGAGCATCCTGCGTGAAGAACATCATAAGGATCACGAGTCCGACAATGTGAATAGCCGCAGAAGAATTCACCTGATAGCGATTCTGCGCGATAAACTCATACATAAGCCAATATATGCCCATAAAAATCGGAACGACCTTAAACCACACCGACGCACCGGGAACGACCTTGCCTTTTGCGATAAAAGCGGAATAAACGAAGCCTATGGACGAGCAGACCATCAGGATCGCGAGTATGACAAACCCCACAGAAAACGCTCTTTCCGAAAAGAAAAGATAAATGTAATAGAGACCCGATGAGAAAAGCATAAAACCGTTTAATGCGGTAGTGAACAGCACCGACGGAGGATACACCGAAAGATCGACCGTATAACCGGGGCGGATAGCCTCGAAAACAGAAAACGGATTCTTGAAGCGCAAGACCACGAAAAGCACAGTCAGGATAGCGACTGCAACAAAAGCGACTGCGAAAGAGACTGTCGAGGCGTTGACACTGATAAGGTAATGCGGCTCAGCATATGCATCGCTGATCTCGACACTGTTCGTCAACACGGCAACGCGTATGACCGAAAGCAAAACCGACGCAAAAAGCACAGCAAGCGATGTAACTTTATATTGATTAAAGCTCTTACTCATCTTTCAAAACACCTCTGACACACAAAGCCGTTTGCCCTATTATACTACCGATGTTTTGATTTGTAAAGCGATTTTTTTCTTTTTTATATCATTTTACATTTTAGAAACAAATACCGACACTTCTCATTCGCGAATTCAAATATTTACGATCAAATTTTCAAAACCCATTGACACGTATAAAAGCACGTGCTATAATATATGTGTAAGGAGAGTGGACATGAAAAGCTATTCATCAAGAGAAGTCTTGAAGATTCTGCAAGACGACGGTTGGTACGAAGTCGGATGCGTCGGAGACCATCATCAGCTCAAACACCGTTCAAAACCCGGAAGAGTAACAATTACTCACCCTAAAAAAGACATCCCTCTCGGCACTTTAAAAGCAATCGAGAAGCAGGCAGGCGTCATCTTCGAATAAAATCAAGAAAGGAACTATTTTTCATGAATAATCAGTACCTCTTCCCCGCGATTTTTACGCAGGAGGAAAACGGAGTTTCAATTGAATTTCCCGACATTCCCGGATGCTTGCCCTGTGCAGACACCATGGAGGAAGCTGTGAAAAACGCCAAAGAAGCGTTGGGACTTCATCTGTACGGAATGGAAGAAGACGGCGAGGAAATTCCCAAACCTTCAAAAATCACCGATCTGCAAATACCGTCCGGCAGTACTCTCTGCATGATTGACGTTTTTATGCCGGTATTCCGTGAAAATGTTCGTCGCGCAACAGTAAAGAAAACTTTAACTATACCGTATTGGCTGAACGCAGAAGCCGAGCGCTTGGGAATCAACTTTTCGCAGACCTTGCAGGACGCGCTCAAACAGCAAATCCGTCAAGTATAAAAAGGGCCGCAAGGCTCTTTTTTGTTTTGAAACTTGATGTTGTGTCGGTCTTAAAGCATTGCCGCCGAATATATACAGCTCCATGCGGCTATAAGCCGTTCGAGACTCCATGAAGCATTTGCCGGGCTGGTCGACGGCAGGCATATCGCTTCTCTTTTCAAAGAAGGTTCAATATATTTTTTATATATGTCAAAAGACTTTTTGCCGTTGCAATAGATTTTTTCGATCGCGGCGCTATTCAGTATAGGGGTCAAGTCGTTTGCGATGGGATTTATTATGCTCGAATCAGACGATCCGACTATTTCGCACCTTGCGATAGTGTCCCACAGCGCAATATGATTGCAAAGCAGCAATTCCTTCTTTTCCGGGATATCGCGTGGCAACGGACACGAAAACACGGCGGAGATCACCTTCCAGAATCTGTTTTGCGGATGACCGTAAAAGAATTCGATCTCGCGCGATTTCACCGAAGGAAACGAGCCGAGGATCAGAATCCTGCTTTCCTTATTAAATATCGGCGGAATAGGATGCTCGATCACATATCCCATATAAACTCCTCCCTGAAGATCCGTCAAAACACGGAGTACGGCGGCGCGCCGTACCCCGCATTATTTTGCTTATCTGATAGCGTCCTTCATGCTTTTGACGTATTCGCCGATATATTTCGGTGCGTCCGTCCCGTATTTTTCGAGAAGCTTGATAAAAGCAGACCCTACTATCGCTCCGTCCGCTATATTGGCCATTTTTCTTGCCTGCTCCGGAGTTGAAATGCCAAAGCCTATCGCGCACGGAACATCGGTGTTATCGCGTACAAGCTTTACAATTGATTCAAGATCGGTCGTGATCTCGCTTCTTGTACCGGTAACGCCCAGGCTTGACACGATGTAAACAAAGCCTTCCGCTTCTTTGGCGATCATGGAGATGCGGTTTTCGGACGTAGGCGCTATAAGGGAAATAAGATCGACGCCGTAAGTATGACATATCGATAAGAATTCCTCTTTTTCTTCAAAAGGAAGGTCGGGAAGAATGAGCCCGTCTATTCCTATCTCGCTACATATGGAGATAAAGCGTTTTGCTCCGTAAGAGAATATGACATTGGCGTACGTCATAAACACCATCGGCACACTTACATCGCGTCTTAATTCACGTACCAGATCAAAGATCTTATCCGTAGTCACTCCGCCCTTAAGCGCACGTATATTCGCACCCTGGATAACAGGTCCTTCGGCAGTCGGGTCTGAAAACGGTATGCCGAGCTCGATGAGATCAGCGCCATTCTGAACCGCTGCACGAACTGCCGCCGCGGTCGTATTCAAGTCGGGGTCGCCGCAGGTTATAAACACAACAAAGGCTTTTCCGTTTGCAAACGCATTTTTTATATTACTCATAGATATTCTCTCCTCTATAGCGGGCGATCGCGGCGCAGTCTTTGTCGCCTCTTCCGGAAATCGTAACCACAATGATCTGCCCGCTTGTCATTGTCGGCGCAAGCTTCTTAACATATGCAACGGCGTGAGCCGATTCGATCGCCGGAATGATACCTTCTGTTTTTGACAGATACTCAAAGGCGTTAACGGCTTCTTCATCGGTTACGGGAACATATTCGGCTCTTCCGATATCGTGAAGATACGCGTGTTCAGGTCCGACTCCCGGATAGTCCAACCCGGCTGAAATGGAATAGACCGGTGCGATCTGACCGTATTCATCCTGGCAGAAATACGACTTCATGCCGTGAAAAATGCCGACCCTGCCCGTATTCACCGTGGCCGCCGTTTCGAAGGTGTCTATTCCC
>CAZVSW010000171.1:0-3636 GCA_964630005.1 uncultured Ruminococcus sp.
TGATAATACCGGCGGTAACGTCAAAAATGAACGCTATCGCGGTCAAGCAGGCGATAAACAAGATGCTGATTGCGAAATTAAGCTTGTTTTTAAAGATCCAGCTGCCGTTTCTCATTTAACTGTCTCACTCCTTAGTCGGTCAATGTCTGCTGTAATATTTCGGGGTCAAAATCCTCAAACACAGCTCCTGTTGCGGGGAGTGAGGATTTTCTGTATTTGCTCTCCTTACCGAGCGGTTTTTTAGCCGGGTCATATTGCTCCGCGATGCAGATCAGCGCGTTCTTTTTGAGCGTCATAAGCTGACTGCCCGAAGACGTTCTTGTAGTCTTACGTACTATTTGAGATTCAGTCACCAATAACGCGCGGCAATTATCGGTACGAAGCAGATATTCGCCGCATTCGCCGGCTTTAAACACCGCGACGAGGCGGCTTTCGCCGTAAAACGCTTTTGTCAGCTTCTTGCGGTTGGTAACCGTTTTATAGCTATCCAGCGGAATACGTACGCCCTTACCGTTTTCGAAAAACAGTATAAGATCGCCCTCATAATCTTTCAGGCACAGCATCGAAACAACTCTTTCGTCAGCATCCATGCCAAGGGTCGCCGGTATATAATCGCCGAGCTGGCTGGCTTTTGTGGCTTCAAAATCATAAAGATGAGCCTTATACACCTGTGCCGACGTGGTAAAGAAAAGAATCTCGGCGCAGTTTTCGGTTTCAAACGACATCCTAAGGCTGTCATTTTCCTTATACTTCTGAACGTCGCTTGCCCTGAGAGAACCGGGCAGGCACTTTTTGAAATAGCCTTCAAGCGAAAGAAAGGCAACTACCGGGAAGTTTTCATGCTCCTCTTCGGGTTCGGAACTCATCACGGTATCGTCGCCGTAGATCAAAAACGTTTTTCTGGGCTTGGCAAACTTTTTCTTTATATCTGCAAGCTGTTTTATAACAACGGCTTTGATGCGTTTATCGCTGTTGATAAGCTCCGTAAGGTCGGCCACATCCTTTTCCAGATCGTCTATCTCGTCGATTCTTTTAAGGATATATTCCCTGTTCATATAGCGAAGCTTGATATCGGCAACATATTCCGCCTGTATCTCATCTATTCCGAAGCCCTTCATGAGGTTCGGCACTACCTCATCTTCGTGTTCGGTGTTACGCACTATGCGCACAGCTTTATCTATATCGAGAAGGATCTCTTTGAGACCGTACAGAAGATGCAGTTTTTCTTTCTTTTTTGTACAATCAAATATGAAAACACGTCTGAGGCATTCTATACGGAAAGCGCACCACTCATCTATTATATCAATAACTCCGAGCGTTTTCGGCGAACCGCCGACAAGGATCGTAAAGTTACACGCAAAGGTATCTTCAAGCGGGGTAGACTTGAAAAGGCGCGCCATAAGCTTTTCCGGATCGACGCCGCGCTTAAGGTCAATGGCGATGCGAAGACCCTGCAGACCGGTTTCGTTACGTATATCGGAAATCTCTTTCAATCTGCCGTCTTTAAATAGCTTGACCACCGAATCTTTGATCTTCTCGGCAGTTGTGGTATAGGGTATTTCGGTGATAAGAATGCGGTTTTCCGATTTATCGTAGGTATATTTGGAGCGGAGCTTAAATGTGCCCTCTCCCTTTTTATATATGCTGAGCATCTTTGCCCTGTCGTAGATCAGGTATCCGCCGGTAGAAAAATCAGGCGCTTTGAGCGTGTCAAGAAGTTCATCGTCTGTGACACTGCCGTTTTTAAGGTAAAGCGACGTCAGATCGCATACCTCAGCCAGATTGAACGAGCATATACGGCTGGCAAGTCCGACCGCAATTCCGGAGTTTGGCGACACAAGTATATTCGGAAACGCCGTCGGCAACAACACCGGCTCTGTAGTCCGATGATCGTAGCTGTCGACAAAATCAACCGCGTCCTTATCGATGCCGTCAAAAATAGTTTCACAGAATTTATCAAGCTTACATTCCGTATAACGGGAAGCGGAATACGGCAGGTCGGAATACTGCTTTCCGAACGAGCCCTTTGATTCGATAAAGGGGTGAAGGAGCGCTTCGCGCGAGGTAGTAAGGCGCACCAATGTTTCGTATATCGAAGCGTCGCCATGCGGGTTCAGGTTCATAGTAGCGCCCGACACGTTGGCGCATTTGGTTGTAGGACCTGTTGAAAGTCCCATACGGAACATGGTATAAAGCAGCTTGCGATGAGACGGTTTGAAACCGTCTATTTCGGGTATTGCGCGCGAAACTATTACGCTCATGGCGTACGGCATATAGTTGGTTTCAACAACGTCCGAAATCTCACCGATCTCTACCGGCGCAGGAGTGATTATTTCTTTTTCAACTTTCTTCTTCGCCATGATTCACCTATCAATAATCTGCAAGCGGCAGATATTTTGCGCCGTATTTTTCGATGTATTCCTTACGGGGCTCTACTCTGTCTCCCATAAGGATCTCAAACATCCTGATCGTCTTTTCTTCGTCTTCCATCTTTACCTGAAGCAAGCGTCTCGTAGCAGGGTGCATCGTTGTACGCGACATCATATCGGGGTTATTCTCGCCAAGTCCCTTGCTGCGGTTTATTATATATTTGGCGTCACCAAGCTTTGCGAGTATTTCCGCCTTTTCCTTTTCGTTATAGGCGAAATACGTATCGTTTTTGGTTTTTATCTCATAAAGCGGCGTTTCGGCAATATATACGACCCCCTCCTTTATAAGCGACGGTAGCAGGTTGTAAAGCATACTCAGAAGGAGCGCTCTTATCTGATATCCGTCCTCATCGGCATCGGTACAAAGAATTATCTTGCTCCATCTCAGCTTATCGCGGTCAAACGCCTGATGCTCCTTTGAGCCCTTGCCCTTCAGCTCGATCCCGCAGCCGATGATCTTCAAAAGATCGGTAATGATCTCGTTCGCAAGAATCTTTTCAAAAGTAGATTTAAGGCAGTTAAGGGTCTTGCCTCTTACAGGGATTATAGCCTGAAAATCGGGATCGCGTGCCAATATGCAGCTCGTCATTGCGGAATCGCCCTCAACGATATAAAGCTCGGTTACCGAAGGGTCTTTGCTTCGGCAGTTTACGAACTTCTCGACGCTGTTATTGACGTCAAGAGTTGTGGTGAGCTTCTTTTTGGCGTTTATCTTGACGTTTTCGCTTTGCTCGCGGCTACGGCGGTTTACAAGTATCTGATTGGCGATCTTTTCGGCGCATTGCGGGTTTTCGATAAAATATATCTCAAGGCAATGCTTCAGATACTCTGTCATAGCCGACGTTATAAACGTATTG
The DNA here is from genome assembly GCA_964630005.1 of uncultured Ruminococcus sp. Taxonomy (GTDB): domain Bacteria; phylum Bacillota; class Clostridia; order Oscillospirales; family CAG-382; genus UBA1206. Next base: position 3,287 of record CAZVSW010000171.1, read on the forward strand.
GTGATGGCCTTTTTGGTCTGATTCTCGTACGAGGTCTTTGATGAAAATGAGTTTGAAATAAATACAAGGCTGTCTTCAATATCGGCAAATGTGATCTTGGCTTCTTTCGCTTTATATTTATTATTATCTTTCAGATATTTATCGATTCCGTAAAGAAAGGCGGTACGGCACGCTTTATCGGGCGATCCGCCGTGTTGAAGATGGGCGGCGTTATGGAAGTATTGCATGAGCTGAACGTCATTGGAAAAGCAAAAGCCAAACTCCATTTTCAGGTCGTATTCGTCCTGATCTTCTCTGTCGCGGCCGCGTCTGTCGGCTGAATAAAACACCGGTTCGGTGATATAATTCAC
>CAZVSW010000172.1:0-3587 GCA_964630005.1 uncultured Ruminococcus sp.
GCCACCGTATCTTACATATTTTCCACAGCAAGCAATTAAATAAACAAGCAGCCGCCTTTTAAACGACTGCTCGTATATTTTTTCTCTTTCCTATTTTTCTCTAACTCAACTATTGACACAGAGCTCAAGTATATCAGGTTCTTTTACAAACCAAGCTCTTCCAAAAATGATTGCACACTTTCTGCTTGCTCCTTTGTGAGCCGCGCATTCACTTGCAGTTCGTTCACGCTGCGACGGAGTCTACCGCCGAAAAGAAGCCTCCCCCACCGACGCACCTGCATCGCAGGATAAAGCCATTTGTACTTTGTCAATATCGGGTAATAATACTTTAAACTATCATACGGAAGGAAAATCCTCGACAGTAAATAGCCAACCTTTCCGCCTTTCTTGCCCTGCTGTGCTGAGATTCTGTTTGCAAGCGCACCGTAAACACCGCCGCTTAAAACATATCTCTCCATTTTTTGCGACAGCTCCGTATGCTCCTCTTTACCGAACCATACATCCGCAAGATAGCGAATCTGCTCGTAAAATTTTCCAATCCCACACTGCTCGCAATATGCTCTTACTGTGGTATCGTCAAACTCCATTTTTTCTTGCAGGATATACAGATCAAGAAAAGGTCTTATCCCGCATCCGCCGCCCACAAAATGATAAGACATATGGGCAATATGATGAAACATAAAGAACTCCGGCGTTTGCCTGTATCGGAAGCCGTCAGGATTTTCCCGGTACGCATATTCCCAAACATGTGACAGCAATCTGTCGATGTTATCCATGTTCTCTTGAATGTTGTGATGCAGTTCCAAATGCACACCGTTTGATGAATACAGAGACAGATCGTGATAATCACGCTTACCGTCGGTCTGATACTGCAAGGTGTTTACAATTGCCTCTGCCGCACGGTTCAAGTCTTCTTCGTGCACAAGCAGATCGATGTCGCAGCTGGTACGCATCCACTCCTCGGGGTAGTAGCTCCGCAGCACTGAGCCTTTCAGAGGAATATAGGGAATCTTTTCCTTTTCCAGCACTTCTGACAGCTCGCTCAGGGCATACTTCAGCTTTTCGCAGCGATATATCGCCATCAGAATCGACTTTTCTTTGTCGCTGTCTTCCTTTGTGAGCAGTCCGTTCTGCTTGAGCGCCCACACAAGCAGATGCGAAACATCGTGCTTTTCGGCAAGTGAAAGTAGCTTTTCTATGTGTTCCTTTGAAAGTGCCGCTTTCTCTTCCTCGCTCAGCTTGGTATTACAGAGTGCCGAATGAAGAAGTGAAAAAAACAGCTTAGTAGACGCCCTTCCCATTTTATTTTATCCACCAAATATTCAAATATCTTTTCTCCACACCATTTTATTAACCACACCGGTGTAGGACTGAATGATCTTAACAACTTTAGAGGATACGTTTTCTTCGATGTAATCCGGTACAGGGATGCCATAGTCACCATTGCGGTTCATCTCCACGGCTGTATCAACAGACTGAAGCAGTCCTTTTTCATCAATACCGGACAGGATAAAACAAGCCTTGTCCAGTGCTTCGGGACGTTCGGTACTGGTTCTTATACATACTGCCGGAAACGGTTTCCCGATGCTTGTGAAGAAGCTGGATTCTTCAGGAAGCGTTCCGCTATCCGAAACGACCGCGAAAGCGTTCATCTGCAAACAGTTGTAGTCATGGAAACCGAGCGGTTCATGCTGGATCACACGCTTGTCAAGCCGGAATCCGCTTGCCGCCAAACGGTTACGGCTTCTGGGGTGACAGGAATACAGAATCGGCATGTCGTACTTCTCCGCCATTTTATTGATAGCTGTGAACAGGCTTGTGAAGTTTTTCTCGGTGTCGATATTTTCCTCACGGTGAGCCGAAAGAAGAATATACTTGCCCTTCTCTAAACCGAGCCTTGCATGAATATCGCTTGCTTCAATCTCGGCAAGATTGTTATGCAGTACCTCTGCCATAGGCGAACCTGTCACGTAGGTGCGCTCCTTCGGCAATCCGCAGTCGGCAAGATAGCGGCGTGCGTGTTCGCTGTACGCCATGTTCACATCAGAAATGATGTCAACAATACGGCGGTTGGTCTCCTCCGGCAGGCACTCGTCCTTGCAGCGGTTACCCGCTTCCATGTGGAAGATTGGGATGTGCAGACGCTTTGCGGCAATCGCAGACAGGCAGGAGTTTGTATCGCCCAAAATCAGCAGTGCGTCGGGCTTTATCTGATTCATCAGCTTGTAAGAACAATTGATGATGTTACCAACAGTCGCGCCAAGGTCATCGCCCACAGCATCCATGTACACTTCGGGATCAGCAAGCTTCAGATCCTTGAAGAACACACCGTTGAGGTTGTAGTCGTAGTTCTGCCCCGTGTGGGCAAGGATTGTGTCAAAGTATTTGCGGCACTTGTTTATCACCGCAGCAAGACGAATGATCTCCGGCCGTGTGCCAACGATGATCAGCAACTTCAGCTTGCCGTTGTTTTGCCATGTTATGTTTGTATAGTCAGTTTTGATTTGCATTTATTTTACTACCTTTTCTCCGAAAGTATCCGGATGATTGGGGTCAAACTGCTCGTTCGCCCACATCAGTGTGACGAGGTTTTCTGTTTCCGAGAGATTGATTATGTTGTGGGTATAGCCGGGGAGCATATGAATAGCTTCGATCTTGTCACCGCTGACCTCAAATTCAAGGACTTCATCAGATCCAATCTTGCGCTCCTGAATGAGTCCATGACCGCTGACCACAATGAAAAATTCCCACTTGGTATTGTGCCAGTGCTCGCCTTTTGTTATGCCGGGCTTTGAAATATTAACGCTGAACTGCCCGCAGTTTGCGGTTTTGAGAAGCTCGGTGAAGCTACCACGGGCGTCTACATTCATCTTCAGAGGAAAACTCACCTTCTCTTTCGGAAGATAGCTGAGATATGTACTATACAGCTTCTTTGCAAAGGAGTTGTTCGGTATTTCCAGCATGACGAGAGTGCTTGTCTGTGACTTGAAACAGTCAAGCATGTCCACTATTTCACCGAGGGTGACTTTGTGCGTAATCGGCGCGGCGCAATATCTGCCGTTTTCGGTGAGAACAGTATCAATGCCGTCAAACTCACAGCGATGTTCCTTACCCTCAAGCGCGGCAAGCATCTCGTCAACCAAATCATCGATGTAGAGCAGCTCCAACTTCGCATTTCGGTCATTGACGGTAATCGGCAAATCGTTTGCAATATTATTACAGAAGGTCGCAACGGCAGAGTTGTAATTCGGTCTGCACCACTTGCCGAACAGGTTCGGGAAGCGGTAAACCAGCACCTTCGCGCCGGTTTCCTCGCCATAAGCGAACACAAGCTCCTCACCCGCCTTCTTGCTCCTGCCGTAGTCGCTGTCGTAACGGCCGATGCAGGTTGCCTGAATCGAAGATGAAATCATGACCGGGCAGGTGTTGCCGTGCTTTTTCAGCGTGTCAAGAAGTGTGGATGCAAAACCGAAATTGCCCTGCATGAACTCCTCTGGATGCTGCGGACGATTCACACCGGCAAGATTGAAGACAAAATCTGCTTTGGCGCAATATTCGTCCAACAGTGCCGAATCTGTGTCGATGTC
>CAZVSW010000173.1:0-3529 GCA_964630005.1 uncultured Ruminococcus sp.
AAGACGCGCAAACAGCAGAATGCTTCAGGTCACTGACAGAGCTGCCGAAAACGGCGATGTTGCAGTCATCGATTTCGAAGGCTTTGTTGACGGCGTTGCCTTTGAAGGCGGCAAGGCCGAAAAATATAACCTCACACTCGGCTCGGGCAGCTTTATTCCCGGCTTTGAGGATCAGATCGTGGGCAAGAATGTCGGCGATCAGTTCGATGTCAATGTTACCTTCCCTGAAGAATACGGTCAGAAGGACCTCGCAGGCAAGCCCGCTGTATTCAAAATCGTTCTTCACGAGCTGAAAAAGAACGAAGTTCCCGAGCTTGACGACGAATTTGTCAAGGAAGTCAGCGAAAAGTGCAATACCGTTGATGAATATAAAGAAGAGATCAAGGCAAAGATAACCGAGAGAAAAGATAAGGCAAACGAAAGAGCAATGGAAGAAAAGCTCATCGACGCCCTTATCGCCGTTACTGAGGTCGACATCCCCGACGCAATGATCGAAGCAGAAGTTGACGCCGAAGTTCGCGACTATGCATACAGACTTCAGTCCCAGGGCGGCAGTCTTGAAATGTATTATCAGTATACCGGCATGGACGAAAAGGGTCTTCGCGACTCCATCCGTCCCGGCGCTGAAAGACAGGTCAAGACCCGTCTCGCTCTTGAGGCTATTGTAAAGACCGAAAACATAACGCCCACCGAGGAAGAGATCGAAGAAGAATATAAGAAGATCGCCAGCGGCTACACCGTTGAGCTCGATACAGTAAAGGCTTCTATCCCCGTTGATTCGCTTTCTCAGGATATCGTTCTTCGCAAGGCTGTCGATCTTGTCAAGGATAACGCCAAGATCACCGTAGCTGTCCCCGAAGAAGAAAAGCCCAAGAAGACCCGTGCCAAGAAGAGCACCAAAAAAACCGAAAAGGCTGAAGAAACTCCCGAAGAAAAGCCCGCTGAATAACCCCTAACTGCAAGAAAGAAGGCAAACAATGTCACTTGTCCCAATGGTAATTGAACAGACGAACCGCGGCGAGCGTTCGTTTGATATTTATTCGCGTCTTTTGAACGACCGCATCATTTTCCTCGGCGAAGAGGTCAACGACGTTACCGCTTCGCTGGTGGTGGCGCAGCTTCTGTATCTTGAGGCGCAGGATCCGGAAAAGGATATCAGCTTGTATATCAACAGCCCCGGCGGTTCAATAACCTCCGGTATGGCGATATATGACACTATGAATTTCATCAAATGCGATGTATCTACCATCTGCATCGGTATGGCTGCCAGCATGGGAGCGTTCCTCCTCGCTGCCGGCACAAAGGGTAAGCGTATCGCGCTTCCCAACAGTGAGATTCTGATCCATCAGCCTCTCGGCGGAATGCAGGGGCAGGCAAGTGATATAAAGATCCATGCCGATCATATCCTCCGTATCAAGGATAAGATGAACCGTCTTCTGTCTGAAATGACCGGTCAGCCGCTTGAACGCGTGGTTGCCGATACTGACCGTGACAACTATCTCACGCCGGCCGAAGCGCTTGAATACGGGCTGATAGACAAAGTTTTTGATAAACGGGTCTGAACCCGGCACAGCACGGCTTCAGCTGAAATTTATTATAATTGATCAGGATTTTAAATGGCAAATAACAATAAAAACAGCGATATATGCGCCTTTTGTTCGCGTCCTTCAAACGATCTTGTCGCGATTAATGTTGAAGGCAGAAAGCTCAAATTCTGCCGCGACTGTATAGCTATATGCAATGAGATCACCTATAGCTATGAGGATTCTCTAAGCAAAAAGCTGAACGACAAACCCAAAAACAAGGAGATACCGCTTCCCAAGCCGGAGGATATCAAGCGTAAGCTTGACGAATATGTCATCGGGCAGGACGACGCAAAGATTGCGCTTTCCGTCGCGGTATATAACCACTATAAGCGCATAAACAGCGTGCTCGCAAAGCCCTCCGACGACAAGGCCGACGACGTTGAGCTTTCGAAGTCGAACGTAATGCTGCTCGGACCTACCGGCGTCGGCAAGACACTCCTCGCACAGACGCTTGCAAAGACTCTTGAGGTGCCGTTTGCCATTGCAGACGCAACGACTCTTACCGAGGCGGGCTATGTCGGCGAGGATGTGGAAAATATCCTCCTCAGACTTATTCAGGCTGCCGATTTCGACGTTGAAAAGGCCGAACGCGGCATAATCTATATCGACGAGATCGATAAGATCAGCCGCAAGAGCGAAAACCGCTCCATCACCCGCGATGTGTCGGGCGAAGGCGTTCAGCAGGCGCTCCTTAAGATCATCGAGGGAACGGTGTCCAACGTGCCTCCGCAGGGCGGCAGAAAGCACCCGCATCAGGAATTCATTCAGATAAACACGTCAAACATACCGCTCATTTGCGGCGGCGCGTTCTAGCTCATGCACATGAACCCCGAACAGACCGTCTATCAATTTCTGCTCGGCTGTGCGCTCGCTCTTCACGAGCTCAATTCCGGGTCGGTCATACCCGCCGTAGTGGGACACGCGGTCAGCAATATGCTTGCGATAACAATGGAGCTCGTGACCCCCGTAGGCGAGGGGATAAACGGCATGATAAACTTTTTGCTTGAACCGCAAATGATATGGCTGTACGCTCTTCTCACCGTCGTGCTGTTTATAGTCGGAGTGTTCGCGGTACTGTTTCTGACGCGACTGCTTAAACGCATAGAGGGAGAGAAAAAGACCAAGGAGTTCACCGCTGTTCCGCCCGTTTTCAGCGAGAGCGGCGAAGAAAGCGAAAAGGCAGAGGAGAAAGCGCCCGTTTTCAAGGGCATGGGTATGAGCGGAAAAACATTGTTAATAATAGGTATGGTTGCCTGCGCAGTCATGTGGCTGGCAGTGTTCGCCGCCTCGATGATAGACCTTGACGCATTAGGAGGAGTTATTGAATGTATTATTTGGAAAACGATTTAAGCGAGAAACGCCGCACTTACCGCGTGGTGACTATTGTCATGTTTCTCGTGGCGGTGCTCACTCTTTGCATGCGCCTGTTCGTGCGCTTTTTTGCCGATCTGCCCGACCTTGCGTTCGACGCTCTTTTCTCTATTCCGGTGCAAATAGGTTTGTTTGTTCTGCTGCCTTTTCTCGCCTATAAATTCATATTGAAAAAGAACGTGAAAGAGATAGCCGAGTTCACGTCTATGAAGAAGATAAAGTGGTACTATCTCGTGCTCGCCGCTCTTCTAGGCTTTTGCGTGTTCATAGCCACCATAGGCGTATCGGCGATATGGCAGGCTATAATAGCTTCCACGGGCTATGTCCATTCCTCTGCGGCGACCGAATATCCCGAGCAGTTCAACGCCGGAATGTTCATTGCCGAAATGGCGCTCACGGCCCTTCTTCCCGGCTTTTGCGAGGAGTTCCTCATTCGCGGCGGCATACTCACCACTATGCGCGGATCGTACAAATACATGACCGTGCTCTATATAATGGCGATCGTGTTCGGACTTTTCCACCAGAACATAACACAGGTTTTCTATACCGCATGTTTCGGAATGCTCATGGCG
>CAZVSW010000174.1:0-3498 GCA_964630005.1 uncultured Ruminococcus sp.
CAGCTCGCCTTAGGGAGTTTTTTTCACGAGTGAATCGCGAAAAAAACGGATTTTTATTATATTCAGGAAGACAACGCATACGCGTTTTCTCCCCGAACCCCTCTTTCTCTTACAGATAGCTTTGTTATATTATATGATATGCTTTTTATAATGATACAACGGTCTGCCGAGTCCGCGTCCGATTTTTATAATATGAGCGTTTTTGCTATTGACAATATGGAAAAAATAGTACATAATAATAGAATACGATAATTACCGGATCAACGGGAACGTTTTTGTAATTTTGTTTTTAAGAGGCGGGCATACAAAACGGACGGACTCCACTCTTCCGCACCGACTGTCCGCACCTTATAATATATTCAAGTCAATATCAGTGCGAACAGGCTCAGACAGCGTCTATACGGCGGATTTGGGGCGGTGCTTTTTTTGCGCGCTCATACAGCTCTTCGGCGGTCATGATGTGTCATTGGATATTGCTCCTCCAATGCGCGTGACGCTGAAAACGCTTGAAACGGCTTCTTCAGACGGCTTTTTGCCCGTTCGTCTATTTTCAGATCAAAGGAGTTTTATGGCAAAAAAGAATAATATATCAACAATCAAAGAGATCGACGAGCAGATACGTCTGCTTCGCGAGATGAACGAAGGCAAGCCGCGCAGGATAAGAAAGGACAAAAGCGACAAGGTCAAAAGAAAAGAGCCGGAATTTCCGCTGCGAGTGATCTGCCTTGGCGGCGTTGACGGCATCGGCAAAAATATTACCGTGTTTGAATATGGCGACGATATAGTGATCGTCGACTGCGGTCTGGCGTTCCCCGAGGATTCGATGCCCGGCGTCGACCTCGTCATTCCCGACATAACCTATCTTGAAGAAAACGCCCACAAGATCAGAGGTATCTTTCTGACCCACGGTCACGAAGACCATATCGGCGCAGTTCCCTATTTTCTTAAAAAGATCAATGTGCCCGTCTACGGCACACGGCTTACGCTCGGAATCCTCGAAGGCAAGCTGACGGAGCACGGAATCCTCGGCTCGTCAACGCTTATCGAGAAAAAAGCGGGAGACGTTGTCGAGCTCGGACCGTTTTCGGTCGAATTCATCCGTACAACGCATTCGATTCCCGATTCTGTTGCGTTTTGTATCGAAACGCCGGTCGGACGCGTCATCCACACCGGCGACTTCAAGATCGACCTTACGCCTGCCCGCGGCGGCGCGATCGACCTCGGAAGGTTTGCGGAGCTTGGCAGACAGGGCGTTTACCTGCTCATGTGCGAAAGCACGAACGTCGAACGCGCGGGCTACACGCCCTCCGAACGTACGCTTGATTCAAGCTTCGACCCGTTCTTCGCTCAAAAGGAAAAGCGCGTGATCATCGCGACCTTTTCGTCTAACGTACACCGCATACAGCAGATCGTCACCGCTTCTGCAAAGCACGGCCGAAAGGTCGCGGTTACCGGCAGAAGTATGCTGAATATCCTTTCGGCGGCTGTACGCCTCGGCTATATCGACATACCCGAGGGGATTCTTATCGATATCACCGAAATGAAAAAATATCCTCACGGCGAGGTCACGCTCATAACGACCGGAAGCCAGGGCGAGCCGATGTCGGCGCTCCACCGCATGGCGTTCGGCGAGCATATGCAGGTGTCGGTAGGACACAGCGACCTGGTCGTCCTTTCGTCGTCGCCGATACCCGGAAACGAGAAGATGATCTCGGTCATCGTCAACGAACTGCTCAAGCGCGGCGTCGAGGTCATCAACGACAGCATCGCCGAGGTGCATGTGTCGGGTCACGCCTGCCTTGAGGAGCTTAAGATAATCCACGCGATAACCGCGCCGAAATACTTCATGCCCATACACGGCGAGTATAAGCACCTGAAGCGCCACGCCGACCTGGCAAAAGAGATGGGAATGCAGGGCAACGCCTATGTCATTCCGCAGACAGGGCGCGTGGTGGAGCTCAATAACAGCTGTATAAAGACCACCAACGAATATGTACCGTCGGGCACGGTGATGGTGGACGGCTATTCGGTCGGCGACGTAGGAGTTACCGTACTGCGCGACCGCAAGCACCTTTCGGAAGACGGCATACTCATCGTTGTTACTGCGATCGACCGTTATACCGGCAATATCGTTACCGGACCGGATATTTCGACAAAGGGATTTGTGTATGTAAAAGAGGCCGAGGAGCTTTTGGCAGAACTTACCAAGCTTTCGCAGCGCTCGATAGAACGCTGTCTGAACCGCGGCATGACAGATATTGAGGCGATGCAGATACGCGTGCGCGACGAGCTTAATTCGGTCATATATCAGCGCACGAAGCGCCGCCCGATGATTCTTCCTATATTTATGGATCTTTCGCTATGAAAAATGTATTGATAACCGGCGTTACCCGCGGAATAGGCAGGGCGTGCGCCGTTGAGTTTAAAAAAGCGGGATATAACGTCCTCGGCGTTTACAAAAACAGTGAGGACGCCGCCCGAAAGCTTGAGAGCGAGCTTGGAATAAAATGCTATAAGTGCGACGTTGCCGACGAGTATCAGGTGATGGCGCTGCACGATACCGTTGTGGGCGAATTCGGCGATATGGATGTTGTTATCAACAACGCCGGCGTGTCGCTTGTGGGAATATTCCACACCATCCAAAACAGTGACAGACGCAGGATGTACGCGGTCAATCTGTTCGGAACGCTCTATGTCACGCGTGAATTCGTTCCGGATATGATAAACGCAAAGAGCGGCTGTATCATAAATATATCGTCAGTACTTGGCGAGACAGGCGGCTCGTGCGAGGCGGACTATGCCGCGTCGAAGGGCGCGATAATTGCGCTGACCAAGTCGCTGGCGAAGGAGTGCGGACCGTCGTGCGTCAGGGTCAACTGCATATGTCCTGGGATAATCGATACGGATATGAACGCAGAGCTTTCGGTGGACGACGTCCGTGCGATAATCGATGAGATACCGCTTGAAACGCTGGGCAGACCGAAGAATGTTGCGCAGACGGCGCTGTTCCTTGCGTCGGACGCTGCGGAGTATATTACCGGCGCTGTTGTTGATGTGAATGGCGGGAAGGGCGATTTTTAGGCAGGGACGGGGGACAACAGACGCGCCCGCGACGCAAGATAAGAGTGAAGAGTGAAGAGTGAAGAGTGAAGAGGTTAGGTGCGCCTTCGGCGCGGAATTTAATTAAATGAAGCGTTGCTACGCAACATGAAGCTCCTGCTGCGCAGGAAATGAAGCAAATTTGCCACGACAAATTCATTTCGGTGCGCTGCGGTGAAAACTTCGTACGCGGTGCGATAGATTGCGGATCAAAGTTTTTTGCCAAGCTTTTTTTCAAAAAAGCGTAAAAAATCAAACAGCTGAGTCAAAAAATTCTTGATTCAGCTGTTTTTTCATTCAATTCTTCAAAGCATTTGTCGCGAAGCGACACAGATTGCTCGCTGAGTGCGAAATAGAACTACGTGCAGATTTCGCGCAATCTGTCTGTGAAATGCGGGC
>CAZVSW010000175.1:0-3453 GCA_964630005.1 uncultured Ruminococcus sp.
ATGATCTTATATATTCTTCGAGCCATTCGACCGTTTCTATGTCGAGATGGTTTGTCGGTTCGTCCAAGATGATTATTTTTTTATCCGACAGAAGAAGAGAAGCGATGGCAAGGCGTGTACGCTGTCCGCCCGAGAGCTTGTCTGCGGGGAAGTCGTACATGTCAGCTTTGAAGCCGAAACGCGCCAAAAATGATTTGGTCTTTGTCTTGTATTCCGAACCGCCTTTAAGCTTGAAATCATAAAGCCTTGCGGTGTATGAATCGCTCAGCTCCGGATTTTCGTTCAAACGATGCGACAGATCTTCAAGCTCTCTTTCGGCATTGATAAGCGGTTCAAATGCTGAAATGGCGTATTCATATACGGTTTTTCCGACAAACCCTTCGTCGATAATCTGATCGATCATGCCGATCTTGCAGTCTTTTCTGATGTTCACGGTTCCGGAGGTCGGTTCGATTTTACCGAATATGATCTTCAGCAATGTTGATTTACCGGCCCCGTTAACGCCGATAATCCCGAGCTTTTCGCCGTCGTTTATCGAAAAACTGATGTTTTTTATTATTTCTTTTGTTCCGTAAGAAAGCGACACGTTGTCGCACGTCAATATACTCATAGACATATTTTATCATATCCTTCGCCGAAAATCAACAGCTTTGATTGCTATGAATCCACTTTCTCAGCTTTTTATGGTCTCTGTGAATTATTCTATTGAAAAAAAACAAAAGATGTGTTATAATGCTACCATCAAGAAATTTTATGAAAATCAGAAAGGTGCTTCTTCTTCATGAAAAAAACGCTGATATTGTTAATCATAGTCTCTCTTTTGCTTTCTGTTCTTTTTGCGTCATGCGGGAACAATGGCGAAACCGAATCATCGGCTGATGAGTTGAGCGCAGCAGCTGACGAATCAAATACTTCAGGAGAAGAGGATAGCAGTGATATCATGATACCTGACGAAAATGCAAAAAAAATATGGAACGACGCGTATGCAGATCCTGATTTCGGCATCAAAAGCGCCGATGACGTTTATGATCTCCGCGTTTTTAAAAACGGTGTGGTTACCGACGACGTAACGGTCGACCCCTCTTCAGGGGACGTTAAATATTTCTTCGGCGGCGCTGACGCAACCCGCGTTGTCAACTTTGCCGACGGATATACCTTCTCCTTCTCCGGTTCTGACATTGAACCCAATCTCAAACTTTCCGAGCTTCGCGTTCAGTATCAGAACGAAAAAAGCATACTTACCCTTACAAAGGAAACTTCCAATCCGTACGGCAATACTGAGCGCGGCTGGAATATCTATCTGACAGAGTGGCTCAACCGCTATATAAATGATACGGAATTTCTTTCCGCAAACTATATCAACCGCACCCGTAAGGCTGAGGTGTATACAGATTTTCTTCCCGGTTACACCGTAATGTTCTATGACATGTTCATACGCCTTTCAAAGCAGATCGAAAGACCCTATTATAACATTGCGATCGTTCGCAAGGACGGCGAATATGAAAAGTTCTACCTCTTTGTAATGAAGTCTACCGAAAAGCTCAACGATGAATTCGATGCTATCGTAAAGTCGTTCAAAGAGATCGATTCACAGGGAAAGGCAGTCAATTCTCAGGGGCAATATAACCTTACTGCGCCCGAATACTGGAACGACGAGACCAAGGCATATTTTGAAAAGCTCTGCAATCAGAATACCTGCGACTGGGGTATGTTCGTTCGCTCTATGCCCAGCGAGGATTCTGCGAATACCGAAGCTGAAGCTCTTAAGCTTGTTGAGGAAACTGAACGCCTGCAATCTGCTTTTGACTATGATCTCGATATCATGCCCACATATATGCATATCGGTTGGGGAAGCGATCTCCATTATTTCCCGACAACTCTTGCAACCCGCTACGCCGGCGGCAACGGCTTTAACGGCAAGCCGGTCTTGCAGTTTACCTATCAGTTTACAACGCTGAATAACGGTTACCTTAACGGATATACCCCCATGTTCGATATTATCCGCGGCACTTATGATAAGCACTTCCATCAGCTGGCCAAGGATATAAAGGCATACGGCAAGCCGGTCTTGTTCCGTCTTTGCAACGAAATGAATACCGACTGGACCAGCTATTGCGGCATTGTCACCCTTCTTGACCCCGATATATTTGTCATGACGTGGGAACGTCTGTATAATATCTTCCTTGAAGAAGGCGTTGATAACTGCATCTGGATATTCAACCCTATTGCCAAGGCAACTCCCTACAGCAGCTGGGGCGAATCGCTTTGCTATATGCCGTCCGAGGAGTATGTACAGGCGCTTGGGCTGACTTATTACGAAATGGGTAACAGCACAAACATTCAAAGCTTTAAGAGCATGTATACCTATGAGTATGATACTTTTGATCCTTATTACGATCAATTCCCGTGGATAATATCTGAGTTTGCATGCGGATCAGGCGGCGAATGCGAGTATAACTGGGGTTCAGGCAAATACGATTCAACTGTATTGCGCCGTAATGCAAAGATTCAGGCAAGATGGGTAAAAGAAATGTTCGATTGCTTTGAAAAGAGCGAGCAACCCGGCTATGAATTTGCAAAAAAGATCAAGGGCGCTGTGTGGTTCTCGGTGAATGACTACGCCAGTGTCGACGGTGTTACTTATATATTAAACAATCTGAGACTTGACCCGGAACTTACAGATACACTTAATAACTTCCGCGACGGTCTTGCAAGATCGCACTCAAAACAGTAAAAATGAGTCAGAATTTACCTGTGGTACTTCTGCAATTCCTTTCCTATAAGTCGGCGCTTCAAAACTGTTCGCCGAATACGGTTTCGGAATATGAGCTTGATATTACGCTGTTTTTCAGATTTATTATCGCAAGCCGCAGCGGTGACGTCAAAGAGCTGGACAATATTTCCATAAGTGAAGTTGACGAAGCTTTTATTAACAGCGTTCGCCCTGATGAGGTGTATTCCTATCTGCTGTATCTTACGAACGTCAGAAAGAATATGCCTAATTCCAGAGCGCGGAGACTTTCGGCGATCAAGGCTTTTTACAAATATCATACGTCCAAGTCACATATTGTAAAAACAAATCCGGTCGCCGATATAGAAGCTCCGAAAAAGGCAAAGACGCTCCCGAAATTTCTCTCGCTTGAGGAATCTAAAAAGCTTCTCGCAGCTGTGGATCGTGCAAGCCCTACATATGAGCGCGACTATTGTATCCTTACAATGTTTCTCAACTGCGGAATGCGTCTTTCCGAGCTCGTCGGGATCAATCTTTCCGATATATCGGACGATATGAAATTCCTCACGGTGACCGGGAAGGGCGCTAAGCAACGTATCGTCTATCTGAATGACGCGTGCAGGAGCGCTCTCATAGATTATCTTTCTGTCAGGGAACAGAAGGCGCATGAGCGCGGACGCACTATTCCGGATGAGGAAAAAAATGCGCTGTTTTTAAGCAGC
>CAZVSW010000176.1:0-3427 GCA_964630005.1 uncultured Ruminococcus sp.
GACAGCATGGTAAAGGTATAGAAGCTGATGCCCAAAGGGAGGGCGATATGCTGAAGCGGAAGGCTTGTACCAAGCAGTCCGTTTATATTGGCGATCATGAAATCGGTATATTTGAACAGACCGAGCATAGCGATATTATATACCAGCGAAAACACAAGATAGGGCTTTGCCTTATTGGTATTTTTCGAAAGCTCCATCATGATAGCGAGCGCATAGTTAATCGCCGCGCTCAGCAGAAGCAGCAAAATGCGCACCGGTTCGCCCCAAGCATAAAATATCAGCGAAAACACAAGAAGAACGGTGTTTTTTGAATCAATATTCCTCGCCGCGAAATAAAGTATTATACACAGCGGAAGGAAGAGGAACAGAAATAAAATGTCGGCAAAAAGCATAGTAACTCCAATTCAAGGCTTTGCTCAGGCGGCAACAAGCACCGCACAAGCGTATCGATTGTGAATTCCACAACACAATAATATCACATTTAGTAACATCAGTCAAGTGTCAAGAATCAAAAGAATAGTAAAGGTCGGAATAGATGCCTCCGCTTGCCAGAAGCTCTTCGTGCGTTCCCTGTTCTGCAATATCGCCGTTTTCCATAACCAATATGAGATCGCTGTCCTGTATGGTGGAAAGACGGTGAGCAATTACGAAAGACGTTCTGTTTTCCGTAAGAGCTTCAAAGGCTTTTTGAATGCGCTTTTCTGTGAGGATATCGACGTTACTGGTAGCTTCGTCAAGTATCATTATCGGAGTATCCATAAGCATGACGCGCGCTATGGCGATAAGCTGGCGCTGACCGGCGGAAAGCCCGCCGCTTTCACCGTCGATCACTGTATTATAGCCATCGGGAAGACGTTCTATAAACGAATGCGCATGAGCTTTCTTTGCCGCTTCAATGATCATCTCATCGGTGGCGTCGGGCATGCTGTAAGCAATATTATCTCTTACAGTGCCGCTGAAAAGCCATGTTTCCTGAAGGACCATACCGACATTACGGCGCAGCGCATCGCGCGGAATTTCGCGGATATCCATACCGTCGACGGCTATTACGCCGCTGTCGATATCGTAAAAGCGCATAAGCAGATTAACAACGGTTGTTTTGCCGGCGCCTGTACGCCCTACAATAGCAACCTTTGTTCCCTTTTTCACCTTGACGCTGAAATCCTTGATGAGAGGGCGCGCGGGATCGTACGCGAACGAAACGTTTCTGAATTCAACGTTTCCCTCAAATCTGCACACGCCAGATTTGCCGTCAGTAACCTCTTCTTCCATATCGAGAAGCGAAAATACGCGGCGTGCGCCCGCAGTGGCAAGCTGCAGCTGCATTGTTATGGAAGTCATTTCGTTAATAGGTTTGGAAAACTGTGAGGTATACGACAAAAACGCAGTTATCCCGCCTGGCGTCAATCTGCCGTTTATTACGGCAATGATTCCGAAAATACCGACAAGCACATAAGCGGTATTATTGACAAAACGCGTCGTAGGGTTGACAAGCGCCGAAGCAAACTGCGCTTTCCAGCCGCAATCATAGAGATCGTCGTTCAGACGGCGAAAACGCTTAGTCGCCGTGTCCTCATAGCAATATGAATGCACGGTATTGGAGGAAGATATCATTTCATTGGCGCAGGCATTGACGGCGCCGACAGATTTAGCCTGCGACGAAAACTTGGCCTTGCCATAGCGTGTGATCACAAATCCGGTAAAAAAACATAGCGGCGTTACAAAAACAGCCACAAGCGCCACCGTAATATTAAGAGACAGCATAAAGCACAGCGCCAGAATTACAGACGCAGTACCTGTGACAAGCTGTACTATCGCATTTGACAGTCCGTCATTGACGGCTTCTATGTCATTAGTCGCACGACTGATGATTTCCCCTGCGGGTGTGCGGTCAAAATATTTAAGAGGGAGGCGTGAAAGTTTTGCAAAAACCTCGTCACGAAGACGCTTTGACACCGAGACCGCAACTTTATTCGCAATGAGCGAAGTGAGCCAGCTGAGAACAGAGTGAACAATGTACAGCGCAAGCAACGTCAGAAGATAAAAAACAATTCGTCTTGTTATATTGTCAGAGGTCGAAAACATACAGTCGACCGCTTTTCCGATAATTCTCGGACACATCAGATATGCAAACGACGACAAGACAGACGACACGATAACGACGATCATGGAGCGCCTGTCTTTGCCGATATATCTGATAAGTCGTTTAATAACGTTATCTTTCATTCTGTAACCCCCTGAGACGCACAGATCTCCTGATAAACGGAACAGCTTTTTATAAGTTCCCGGTGAGTGCCGACCCCGGCAAGCCTGCCGTCGTCCATTACAAGCAGCATGTCGCAGCCTTTGATGCTGCCGACTCTTTGCGAAACAGAAACAACGGTAACGTCGGAAAACTGTTCGCGTATGTTTTTTCTGACCTGCGCGTCGGTAGCATAATCCAGTGCGCTTGACGAATCGTCAAGGATGAGAATTCCGCATGTATGAGCAAGCGCCCTTGCAATTGAGATACGCTGTTTTTGACCGCCGGAAAGATTAGCGCCGTTTTGCTCAACAGCGCTTCCAAGCCCGCCCTGCTTTGCCTGCACAAAATCAATTCCGCAAGCCGCAGTAAGCGCTTTTACCGCTTCTTCATCGGTGATTTCCTTTCCGAAAGCGATATTTTCCTTTATCGTGCCCGATATAAGCTCTGTTTTTTGAGCGACGACGGAAACCGATCTTCTGAGCGATGCGATATCGGCGTTTTTAACGTCTACCCCCGCAACATAAACAGATCCTGACGTGGCATCGTAAAAACGGGGAATGAGGTTTACAAGCGTTGTTTTTCCGCTTCCCGTGCCGCCGATCACTCCGACCGACATGCCCTTTTTCACAGAAAATGATATACCCGAAAGGTTGTCCTTGACGCCGTTATAAGAGAAGGAAACGTTATCAAAACGCAGTGATTCATCGCATTTTTCAAAATCTATGTTCTCGATTCCGTTTTTCATGTCGCATTCGGTCGACATTATTTCGGTAACCCTGACAGCAGAAACATAGGATTTTGAAAAGGTTATCACGAGGTTTGCAACAACGACCAACGCCGCAAGGATCTGGTTTATATAATTTATAAAAGCGACGATCTCGCCGGTCGTGATGCTTCCCGTCGACGCCTTTGCGCCGCTTACCCAAAGCACCGCAATTATTGCAAGATTCATGATAAGCGCGGTGATGGGATTAAGGCGTATCGCCACCTTTGCCACGTCAAAACTCGCCTTGGCGTTTTCCGCCGAAGCGCTCTCAAAGCGAACGGCTTCTTCGTCCGAGCGCGCAAATGCGCGTATGACACGTACGCCCGATATGCACTCCCTGAGCACAAGGGTCATAGCGTCCAATTTCTTTTGCACAACGCTATGCATGGGAAGCGTTTTTTTCATAATATACGCAA
>CAZVSW010000177.1:0-3378 GCA_964630005.1 uncultured Ruminococcus sp.
GCGCCATCTGCGCAAGCTCAACGCCGTATATGACATTCACCCTGCCGGCGTATTTCTCCTTCGCCGCAAGCACGTCCGCACGAATTCCGGCAGAATCAAGCAGTGTATAATCAGGATATACCACCTTATCTATTTCAAGATGATCGGTGATCGCAATTGATTTTATACCAAGTTCAAGCGCCCGCGCCGCCATGGCGTCTATCGAGCTTCCTTTTTCTTTATCAACATCTTCGGAATACACCGAATGTGTATGACAATCGTGCATATCTATACCTTCTTTTAAAATAAAGTCATTTGGTTTGATTCAGGCATTTCGGCGAGACAGCCGTTTTGCTGTAGGGTGTCAATTACCGATTTTGAAAGCGAAGCCACGATCTTAAGCTCTTCAAGCGTGGTCGCCTTGCCGCTGCTGACAGCGTTATATATATTTTCCGCCGCCGTTTCTCCAAGTCCCGCAAGCGCGATGAGCGGCAATCTCACCTTGCCGTTTTCCGGAACAAATCTGAACGCTGTGGACTTATAAACGTCGATCGGCAGGAATTCGATCCCTCTTGCATACATCTCGTTGACGATCTGCAAAACGTTGTAGGTATCTTCTTCCTTTTGCGAAAGCTCCGCTCCGGGCGCGGACATCCGTGCAAGCTCAGCCTCGATCTCTTTTTTCGGACGAAGCACAGCCTGAGCCTCAAAGCCATCCGGCTTGGCGGAAAAATGCGCAGAATAAAATTCCACTGGTTTGTGAACCTTATACCATGCGAGGCGGAGAGCCGCAATAACATATGCCGCGGCATGAGCCTTTGGGAACATGTATTTGATCTTTTTGCACGAGGCAATATACCACTCCGGTACGTCGTGTTCGCGCATTACATCTTCAAATTCCTGAGTCAGACCCTTACCCTTACGGACGGATTCCATGATCTTGAAGGTGTACGTAGACGGCAGTCCCCTATAAAGCAGGTACAGCATGATCGAGTCACGCGTACCGATAATGGTGTCGATCGTACACGTGCCGTTTTTTATGAGCGTTTCGCCGTTATTGAGCCAGATTCCCGTTCCGTGAGAAAGCCCTGATATCTGCAAAAGGTCAGAAAAGTTCTTGGGCTTGGCGGTCATCATCATCTGGCGCACATAGCTTGTACCCATCTCAGGCAGAGCAAGAGTTCCGGTATCACAGCCCACTTCTTTTGCAGACGCGCCAAGCGCGTTCGGCGAGGTAAAGAGCGAATACACATCCTTGTCGTTCATCGGGACGGTTCGTACATCGATTCCGGTAAAATCTTCCAGCATACGGTAGATCGTCGGCACATCGTGTCCGAGTATATCGAGCTTAAGCAGCGTATCGTGAAGATATTCAAAAGCAAAGTGCGTCGTTACCACGCCGCTCGATTCTTTATCTGCCGGATGCTGCACCGGTGTGAAATCATAAATCTCATACTTTTTCGGAATAACAACGATACCGCCTGGATGCTGTCCGGTTGTGCGCTTTATACCGACACAGCCGCACGTGAGACGGTTGATCTCCGCCTTGCTGAGATTGAGCTTGGCGTCGGGATTCTTTTCGTTATATTCATCAATATACTTCTTTACATAGCCATAAGCGGTTTTTGAAGCAATAGTGCCGACCGTACCGGCGCGGAAAATATTTTCCTTGCCGAAAAGCACTTCGGTGTATTTATGCGCGTCGCTTTGGTTATGTCCGGAAAAATTAAGATCGATATCAGGCGCTTTGTCGCCGTGGAAGCCGAGAAATGTCTCAAACGGGATATCGTGACCGTCGTTGATCATTTTTTCGCCGCATTCGCAATAACGGTCAGGCATGTCGAACCCCGAACCTACGCTTCCGTCAAGGAAGAAAATGCTTTTTTTGCATTTGGGGCAGCGATAATGGGGCGGCAGAGGGTTTACCTCTGAAACTCCGCAAAGCGTAGCAATAAACGACGAGCCGACAGATCCGCGCGAACCGACGAGATATCCGTGCGCTTCGCTGTTTTGAACAAGCTTTCTCGCGATGATATAGAGAACGGCGTAGCCATGCGATATGACCGAATCGAGCTCTTTTTTCGCTCGGTTTTCAACCACCTCGGGGAGCGGATCGCCATACATTTCGTGCGCCTTATCATAACAGCACTGCATGAGCTCTTCTTCGGCGCCTTCGATCTCCGGCGTGTATGTTCCGTCGGGAATGGGTTTTCTGCCCGCTTCGACCATATCGGAAATAAGACGTGAATTCGTTACTACCGCACGATATGCCTTTTCAGAACCGAGATATTCAAATTCCTTGAGCATCATATCGGTGCTTCTGAAATAGAGGCCGGTAGTACGGTCTGCGTCGCCGTACTTCAAAGCGTGAAGCAGTATCTGACGGTATATTTCGTCTTCCTTGTCAAGAAAATGCACGTCGCCGGTGACAACATACGGCTTGTTTTTCTTTTCCGCAACAGCGATAACACGCTCATTCAGACGGTGCAGACCTTCGACCGAGTCCACCTTTCCTTCATCAAGCAGATAACCGTTGTTGCAATCGGGCATTATCTCGAAATAATCGTAATAATCCGCGATCTTATACTGTTCAGCCGCAGGCTTCCCTTCCAAAATCGCTTCAAAAAGCTCGCCCGCCGAGCAGGCAGAGCCGATAATAAGACCGTCGCGGTGCTGAGTGAGTACCGTTTTCGGAATACGGGGAAAGCGCGAAAAATAGTTGAGATAGGAATATGAAATGAGCTTATAAAGATTCTTTAACCCGATATGGTTTTTGACCAATATGGAAATATGGTACGGACGCTGTTTTTTCGGATCTGAATGCTGACTCATTTCCCTTTCAAGGTCGTTGAGGTTGTGAACTCCGTCGGGCTCCATTTTATGTACCATACAGCGGAATATCTCCGCAAGCATACGGCAGTCGTCGCAGGCGCGGTGATGGTTGAACTCACCGAGTCCGTAATATTTTCTGAGCGCATCAAGATTATGCTTCGACAGATCGGAATTGAGATACCTTGAAAGCGCTAACGTATCGAGATAGGGATTCGGGAACGGTATTGCATTTTGCTGTGCGACTTTGCGGATGAAGCTGATATCGAAAGATGCGTTATGCGCCACAAGAATGCTGCCGCCGGCAAAATCCAAAAGCTGTTTTACCGCCTCGGCTTCACTCGGCGCGCCTTTTACCATTTCATCGGTTATGCCTGTAAGCTCAGTAATATTCGCAGGAATGGGCATTGCCGGGTCAACGAATGTGTCAAACTCATCAACAACTTCGCCGGCCTTATATTTGACCGCGCCGATCTCGGTTATTCCGCATGTAGCGGGAGAAAGCCCGGTCGTCTCGATATCAAAAATAATAAATTCACCGTCAGCGAAGCTCAGCTCGCCGTCGACCAT
>CAZVSW010000178.1:0-3369 GCA_964630005.1 uncultured Ruminococcus sp.
GACGATTATCAGGATCTGCTCAGAATTTCGGTAGCCACCGCCGGAAACGACCACCGTCTTGGTGCAAACGAAGCGCCCCCCGCCGTTATTTCCATCTTCCTCGGCGACGAGCTCACCGCCATCCTTGATTCCATCGAAAACGATACGCCCTACAGCGGCACGGAAAAAACCGTTATGAAGCTCGGCGCACACGTGCTTCCGCGCTTCACACGCGATACCACCGACCGCAACCGTACTTCCCCCTTCGCATTTACCGGAAACAAATTCGAATTCCGCATGCTCGGCTCTTCAAACAGCATTGCATGTGCAAACATCATGCTTAACACCGCTGTTGCCGAATCGCTTAAAGTCTATGCCGACAAGCTTGAAAAGGCCGTAGATTTCAACACTGAACTGCACGAGATGATCAAAGAGACCATCAAGGAACACAAGCGTATCATCTTCAACGGCAACGGTTATGACGAAGCATGGATCAAAGAAGCCACCGAAAAGAGAGGGCTTCACAACCTCCGCACCACTCCCGACGCGCTTCCCGCCATACTCGAACAAAAGAACGTCGAGCTCCTTACCTCGCACAAGGTCATGTCCAACGCCGAGATCCACTCGCGCTATGAGATCCAGATGGAAAATTACTGCAAGACAGTACGCATAGAAGCTCTCACCATGGTTGACATGGCAAAGAAAGAGATTCTTCCCGCTGTTGAAGCATATGCAAAAGAGCTTGCCGATACATATATCTCCAAATCCTCCGCAGTACCGGGAATCGCCGGCAAATATGAAAAGAGCGTCATCGCAAAGCTTTCCGCTCTTGCCGATGAGATAGACGAAAAAACAGCCGCTCTCGACGCCGCCGTCATCAAGCTTGACGCTATCGAAGACATCACCGCTTCCGCAAACATGATCCGCGACATTATTATTCAAAAAATGGCCGAGCTCAGAGTTGTATGCGACGAAGCAGAAACAGTTACCGCCGAAAAATACTGGCCGTTCCCCACGTACGACAAGCTTTTGTTCGGCGTCAGATAAGGATTATTCACTATGTGTTCTATTATGGGTTACTGCGGCAGCAGTGCGCCTCTCGCCGAGTTCGAAAAGGGATTCGGCGAGACGGTCTCGCGCGGACCGGACGACAGCCGCATCATCGATACAAAAAAAGGTCTGCTCGGCTTTCACCGTCTGGCAATAATGGGGCTTACTCCGGAAGGGATGCAGCCGTTTTCGCTAAATGGCAGCTATGTCGTATGTAACGGCGAAATATACGGCTTTAAAAAGCTCAAAGAAGCGCTCGAAGGCAAATATACCTTCAAAAGCGACTCGGACTGCGAGATACTGCTTCCGTTATACCGCGAATACGGCGTCGGCATGTTTTCCATGCTTGATGCGGAATTTGCGCTCATCATCTATGACGGCGAAGCAGACGAATATATAGCTGCGCGTGACCCGATCGGCATCCGTCCGCTTTATTACGGCTATGACCGCTCAGGGGTGATCGTATTCGCCAGCGAAGCCAAAAACCTGGTCGGCATCTGCAAGAAAGTAATGCCCTTCCCTCCCGGACATTATTGGAAAAACGGCGAATTCATTTGCTATAACGACATTTCTCACGCCAAAAGCTACTCAGGCGATACGCTTGAAAAAATATTTGCAAACATTCATGACAAGCTTGTCGCCGGCGTTGAAAAGCGGCTCGTTGCAGACGCAAAAGTCGGATTCCTGCTATCAGGCGGTCTTGATTCGTCGCTTGTCTGCGCCATCGCTCAGAAAAAGAGCAAGACGCCGATACGCACCTTCGCCATCGGCATGGAATATGACGCTATCGATCTTAAATACGCCAAACAGGTGGCCGATTATATCGGAAGCGACCACACCGAGGTCATCATGACCAAAGAGCAGGTTCTTGCCTCGCTCGACGACGTAATACACCTTCTCGGCACGTTCGACATAACCACCATACGCGCAAGCATGGGCATGTATCTGCTTTGCAAATGGATTCACGAAAACACCGACATCCGCGTACTTCTGACCGGCGAAATATCCGACGAACTGTTCGGATATAAATACACCGATTTCGCCCCCTCCGCCAAGGAGTTCCAGCTCGAATCGGAAAAGCGCATATATGAGCTCCATATGTACGACGTACTGCGTGCAGACCGCTGTATCTCCGTGAACTCGCTCGAAGCGCGCGTACCGTTCGGCGACCTCGACTTCGTTAAATATGTACTGTCGATCGATCCAGAAAAGAAGCTCAACACCTACGGCAAGGGAAAATACCTCCTCCGCAAGGCGTTCGAGGGCGATTATCTGCCGTATGACATACTCTACCGCGAAAAAGCCGCCTTTTCCGACGCTGTCGGTCATTCCATGGTCGACTATCTGAAGGAATTCGCCGAAACGCAATACACCGACGAGGAGTTTTCAGAAAAGTGCTCCAAGTATACTCACGCAGCCCCTTTCACCAAGGAGTCGCTGCTCTATCGCGAAATATTTGAAAAATATTACCCCGGTCAATCTGAAATGATCGTGGATTTCTGGATGCCCAACAAAAACTGGGAAGGCTGTAAAGTCAACGACCCGTCGGCACGCGTTCTTTCAAACTACGGCGCAAGCGGAAAATAAGCCTCGGGCTGTCCGCGTTCTGTCGTCTCACTACTTGATCTCCGGTTTCATACTTATATTACCTTACAAAAGCTCCTGCGGCTTGCTTCGCGGGAGCTTTTGATTTGTAAAAATTCCGGCATCCGCCGTGGACAAAAAGCACAAAGCCTTGGTTAGCATTGGCTAACCGTTTTGGAAGGTCTGACAAAATTGATCTTGCGGCGCTGTTTTTCCAAGAAAACGCTTGACATACGGCGCATGATCTCTTATAATATCTTTAGTTAGCAAGGGCTAATCGTCGGCTGTTTGACATCCGCCCTACGCTGACTTATATTAATACTATTTGGTTAGCTTAAACTAACTGTAAAAACCGGGAATCGAGGATATATGCTATGATGCCTTTATGTTTTTCCGATATCGGAACAGAATATACGATCAAAAAGATGAGCGGCGGAGACGAGGTCAGAAGACATCTCGAAAATCTCGGCTTTGTGGTCGGCGGCAATATAACCGTCGTGAACTCACTCGGCGGCAACGTCATTGTGAACGTAAAAGAGTCAAGGGTCGCAATCAGCAAGGAAATGGCGCTTAGGATAATGGTGTAATTGCGCGGCGTCGCCGGCGCTCCTTGTGACGGGGCGACAACGCAAGCGTTTTCTCCCCGTGAACCCCTCTTTCGGGGAACGACGGAGACAAACTACGTTTTTCTCCGTAAACCACTTTTCCTTCTCGCGCTTATCGCCGCTCCACAAAAGCTTCGCTTTTGAACGCTCC
>CAZVSW010000179.1:0-3347 GCA_964630005.1 uncultured Ruminococcus sp.
CAAGGTACGCCATCAAAAATAAATGTCCGTGCTTTAAAACTCATAGGGGCTCCTTTCAATTATATTGATTTAAGTGCATTGAGTCCGCTGCCGATTCCTTTGCCGCGCATACCGAATGCATCGGTAATTTTTGCAGTAACATTATCTGCAAGTTTGTCGCCAAAAGCTCCGAGCTGTGCAAGTGCACTGGCATCGGCGCTGCCATTTACCGTTACAGGCGCTTCGACAACAACTGATATGCCGCCGAGAGAAGCAGAAATGTGCGGTGACTGCATCATAGGCTTACGGATAAGGTTGTTATACATTCTCTCAATGAGCTGCACAGAACTATTCCCATCAATGAGATTGAACAATTTTTTGCCCTGTTCGGCATTAAAGATGGTTTCGACGCTGTTCCGTGAACCGTGAAGTTGTGCCAGTCCTGTGTAATCGGCAATACCTCCTGTTGCATAACCGTTTATTGCTTTTTTGAGCATATTATATATGCTTTCTACTACTTTTCGGTCGGTAGTCTTTCCGTTTGCACCTATTCCGCTTCCTGCACCAAGACCTATCTTAAAAGCGGGATCGCCCTTACGGAAAATACCGCCGCCCGTTACAATAAGATCTCCGTCTTTTGCGCCGGACGGAGCTTTTCCGTCAGTACCGACAAGCAGAAGGCTATGACCTTTAAGCGCATTTTTGACAGAGTTTATCAGGTTTTCATCTCCGAGAACCCTGTCGTCGCTCTTTGACGGGTCGGTAGGTGCATCAGAGTAGTTATTGTTTTGACTGCGGCTGTTATAATCTGTACTTGTATATTGGCGCAGATACTCATAAACATCCGGGATCGTGCCGAGCTTAACGATATACTTATCAACGGCTTCCATGGCAGTTTTCCAAGGATTTATGACATCATGCTGAAGTCCCGTGCCGTATTTATTGTTCCATTCTATGAGCTTTTTGTAGAGATTATCGGAATCGTTTTCAATCATATCGAGAGCTTTTGCAATAAGCTTGCTTTGATCGTTTACGCTTTCTTCCAAATGGTCTATCTGCTCATTGACAGCGGATTCATAGTCAGCAAGCTGTTTATCAAGCATGTCCTGAGTATTTTCTATAGCATGATCATGCTGGTAATCATCTAAAGCGCGTTGTTTTTCAGCAATCTGATCTGCAAGCGCCGCACGTTTCGCCATACCTGCACGTGAATTATCAAAGGCGAGGGCATCGTACTGAGCCTGCAGTTTTGCTATATCTGAAGTTTTGTCTTCAATACTTCGCTGATAATCAAGTTCGCGCTCGGAAAGCTCGAGAGCTTCCTTCTTTTTGCTGACAATTTCGGCATAAAGATCTTTTTGGTTTTCAAGCGCATCAATCATATCCTGGTTTTCCTGCTTGATAAGACTGATAGTCATGTCTATGATACTCTGCATAGCATTAAGCTCGTTTTGGGCCTGTCTTTGTTCTGCTTCGTGAAGACTGCGCTTGAGTTCGGCTTCCAATTCGAGCTTTTGAATGCGACTTATATGCCCCTTATTAAAAGCGTCGTTTACTTTATCAATAAGGCGGAGATACTCTTTAACTTCGCTGTCGCCCGGTGTCCAGTCTTGGAAGAGGTTACGGTCTGATATCCATTGCTCACGCTCGGAGATTTCCTTCTGCATGAGAGACATATTGCCGTCGTAAATTTCTTCCAGGAGTGAGCGGTTTTCGTCAGCGTATGCCTTGACACCTTCGAGATATTGTTTTCTGAGAGCCTCGAGTTTTTCGTAGTAGGTTTTCTCGTCGATGATGTCCATTTGACGCTGGTGTTTGAGTTCTTTGAGGGTTTCCTGGTATGCTTTGGGAAGGTCGTTTGCGATGCTCTTTGAAGTGGCACCAGAGGAATAGTCTGAAAATGTACTATTGGTAATACTTTTAATTAAGTCTTCGATATTTTTTAAATCGTTATATGTTTCTTTTTGTATAGCGGATGCCGCGAGCATAGCTTCAGCATGCGTTTTGATATTTAGTTCTACTTCTGTTAAAGTGTTTTCGTCTGCACCTTGAAGTTTCCAATCTTTATAGTATTGCAGTACACGCGCCCCTTGATCAGTTAGTTTTCCGGTTTCGGCATTAACAGTAGTGCCTAGGTGTCCTGACCAAGCGTTTGCAGCATAGTTTGCTGCTGTCTCAGCCGACTGTGCTTTTGCCAAACAAAATTCTTTATAGGCTTTGGTATCATTGCCATATATCTTATAGAGAATTTGCTGCATTTTGTCAATATCTTTAGCAGCCATGACAGTAAACGAATTGTTTAATTGAGTTTTAACTTCGTTATATGTCTTGCATTGTGTTAAATCAATACCATAAAGTTGATTAATTCTATCAAAGGTATCTTTATTTTTATTTACAATACCACACCAAAATTCCTCGTCATCACCACGTTTATCCATAAGAGCTTCTTTATAAGCGTACTGATCTTCGGCATAAAGAGCAGCGAGTTTATCATAGAATTCCTGTGCGCTTATTATGCCAGCCTGATAATCTACAATAGCGCCATCCATACTCGGAAAAGCATTGTAAATGTTTTGGAGTGTAGATGTATTTATGTGTCCAAGCTCGGAAAACTCATCTGTTACAGACTTAAAAACACCTTCTTTATCTGATATTGAATCAAAGATATCAGTTATTGAAGCAGAAGTGTCCGCGACATTGTTTTGAGCGACTGAGGCAGTGTCTAATGATTCAACATAGTCGTATACACTTACACCGGCGTCTTCAATAACTTTTTTCAGATTAGGAAATGATTCGGCGAACTTGTTGACGCCGGCTTCACTAAACTTGAATCCGGCTACACTAAGCGCATTTACAGAATCAAGCTCACGCTGCAGGGCATCGCTATCAATTTCAACTTCGTTTTCAAGATTTTCGATACCTTTATTGATAGCTTCTGTAATCTCCGTAGCATCTAAGCCGAGAGCGTTTACCATTTCGTTAAATGCATTGTTTGCATTTAATATCTTATCAGTATCTGTTGATATAGTAACAGGAAGGTCTGCCGGTACATTAGCTTTTTCGTTTTCTTTTTTCGAAACAGACTTTTTAATGGCTTTATTTATCGCTCCATCAACAACTCTTTGAGTAATACCATCATTACCATTGCCGTAAGCAATGACTTTGTCGGCACCATCTAAAGCATTCTCTATTTTCGAGACAAATGCAGCGTTTTCATCGGAAATGTCTCCAAGTATACGAGGAAGCTGTGTTGTAGCTATATTTTGCAATTCAGCAAGATCTTTTTCAGCTTTATCATACTCATTTTTAGCTTTTTCGACAGCTTTTTTATCACCAGCACCTTTGATAATGGTAGTCTCATCTTTAGT
>CAZVSW010000180.1:0-3311 GCA_964630005.1 uncultured Ruminococcus sp.
AGGACTTATTGCCCAGCCCGAATGTTTTACTATTTGCTTTCTACGGGGTAAACGTTGGCTTTTCTCTTGCCGCCCTTAGCGGGTTCATATCTGAGAACACCGTCTGCAAGTGCAAAGAGTGTGTCATCGCTGCCGAGTCCTACATTAAGACCGGGATGGATGTGAGTACCTCTCTGACGATAGATGATGTTGCCGGCAACGACAGCCTGACCGTCTGCCTTCTTTGCGCCAAGACGCTTTGACTCACTGTCGCGTCCGTTCTTTGTAGAACCGACACCTTTTTTGTGAGCGAAGAACTGTATAGATAATCTAAGCATTATGTTCATTTCCTTTCGTGATAATAGTTGATCAGCAACGCTTGACCGTTACTGACAAAAACTTCCCGTAATCTGCCGAAATATCCGAAAGAAGCTTCGACATTACGCTGATAATCAAATCGCTTTGCTTATCGGGAAGCAGCTTAAGACTGACAAAAGCGCTTTCCTCATCCGATTCAAAGGTAAATTCCCTGCCCGACTCTTCGATAAGAGACGCGGCAAACGAAACAACCGAGCTGACAGAAGCGCACACGATATCGTGCCCTGAACCGGCATAGCCGGAATGACCTCTTACCGTAAAGCCGCTGTAGCCTTTGTCCGTGAGGAAAATTTCAACGCGGGTCATATCTTAAAGAGCAATGGAAGTGATCTGAAGCTTTGTATAAGGCTGTCTGTGACCGATATGCTTCTTTTCGTTTTTCTTTGCTTTGTAGCGGATGATGTGAAGCTTTTTGCCCTTGCCGTTCTTTACGACATTAGCGGTAACCTTGTAGTTAGTGTAAGGAGCGCCTACGACAAAGCCTTCTGCTGCGGATACGGCAAGAACCTTATCGATAGTGACGGTTTCGCCTTCTGCTGCTTCGAGCTTTTCAACGAAAATGATGTCGCCCTCGCTTACTTTGTACTGCTTTCCGCCGGTTTCAATAACTGCGAACACGGAAAAGCACCTCTCTTTCAATATAAGACTCGCTGCGATAGAGGCACGTGCAAACGCGCGTTTAAAAAGCCCCATACATGCGGCAGAGGTATTATAACACGAAAAAAGGACGTTGTCAATAGATTTTTTTAAAAAAAGTGGCTGAATCGGATAGAATCAGCCACAGTGAGATATGTTTTAAATCAATAGATTCAGGCGGAAAACCTGTTGCTTTCGGCAAGCATATTACCGAACATTTTGTTACCGAGATCAGCCAGACGGTGAATGACCGGAGCAAGTATAACGTCCACTCCGAGTTCAAGAAGAAAGTTTAAGCCCGCCATTCCGAGGACTACGAAAGAGAATATACTTTCATATCCGCTTCCTTGGGCAGCCGCAAGCAGATCAGACGAGTTAGAGTAAAATAGCATCATGCCGAGGATAAAGATGCCTGTATTGACGACCGGGCAGATGATCGCCGCAGCATAACTTGCAAGAACCTTATTCTTCTTAGAGAGGGATCTGTAAACAAATCCGGAAACAAGACCTGCAACAGTACCCTTGATGAGGACCGTTATTACAGTGCCGGCTACGCCGAGGGAATAGAAAAACGCCGTACCCGGTTGCAAAAGAACGATAACGCTGAAGACCAAGCCAAGCCAAGCGCCGGCAATCGGTCCGAGCATTGCTGCGCCGACTACGATGGGAATGAGTACCATTGTGCAGGCCGCCAGACCGATCTGAATGTTCAGCGTGAGCTGCAAAAGTACTACGAGGGCTGTCATAAGGGCAAGCACTGTAATGCGTTGTACCTTTGACACTGAAAACTTTTTGTTCATGAGAACTCCTTCTGCTGTCGCCCCTCAGACACAAGGGTGCGACGCAATAAAATGTATTAATGAACCGCCTTTGGGCGAATCATTTCTTGTTTTTGCGGTATATAAGCGCAAGTCCCTTCAAAACGAGGTCGGGATCATACTCGGCATTTACGGAACAAAGCGGCAGGACTGTTTCAGCAAGCCCCCCGGTTATGACGACAGACGCTTCGGAAAAGCCCTGGATTTTGCGAAGCTTGCCGACAAAGCCGTCGATCATAAACGCATGACCGTACAAAACGCCGGAAATCATCGAATCATTTGTATTCTTACCGATAAAATGCTTTGGCGCAGTAAGCGACACATCGGTGAGCCATGCCGCCGATTCTGCAAGCGCGTCCAAAGCCACGCGAATACCCGGCGCGATCATAACGCCTTCGAGCACACCGTCGCAGTTTATCGCCGTAAAGGTCGTGGCTGTTCCCACATCGATAACAATGACCGGCGCGCGGTGCGTAGCAACCGCAATAACAGACGCCGCAACGATGTCAGCGCCGAGCTGAGCCTGCACATCGATCTTTATATTAAGACCCGTTTTTATTCCCGGTCCTACTTCAAGCGGAACAGTACCGGTAGTTTTCTTTACCGCTTCTTTTATAGTACGGGTAACCGACGGCACAACCGAGGAAATTATGCTGCCGGAGATAGCATCTGCCTGATAACCGTTTGCGGAAAGGATCTCGTTTATCGTTACCGAATATTCATCCGGAGTCTTGTTTTTCACAGTAGAGATCTTGCTTTTCGAAAGCAGCTTCCCGGCGTCGTCAAAAACGCCGATATCAATACTTGTATTCCCTATATCAGCGGCGAAAAGCATCTTATCCACAATTCCTTTTCAAAGCATAATAAGCAATCGGTTCTTACATATTATATCTCCGTGACGGACGTATGTCAATACCAAAGCTTTGCCCTACCAATGGAAATTTTCGCAAAAAGCGCTTTGAGAATCAGCATTTTGATCAATACTGCGTCGATCGGCG
The DNA here is from genome assembly GCA_964630005.1 of uncultured Ruminococcus sp. Taxonomy (GTDB): domain Bacteria; phylum Bacillota; class Clostridia; order Oscillospirales; family CAG-382; genus UBA1206. Next base: position 2,810 of record CAZVSW010000180.1, read on the forward strand.
GATCTCACCCTTTTGTAACCGTGAGATGATAGTTCAGAAGCGTTTCGGAAATCTTCTTTCTGAATTCAAGATTTATCGGATGTGCGATATCTTTTCTGCTTCCGTCGGGCATTACTCTCGACGGCATTACCATCATAAGCTCTCCGTCGCGTTTAACAAGCTTCACATCGTGAAGGGCCAGCTCGTTATCGAACGTAAGCGAATATACCGCCTCCAGCTGACCTTCGGGAAAGTATTTTCTGAGCTTGATATCTGTAAGTTCCATGTCAAAATCCTCCGTTATCCCGGGCTTTATCGCAAAAAGCAATATGCCTCAGGCATTCAATCGTTTTATGCTATTATGTTGTCAAACACTTACTTTTATTCATTGACAACGCCTCGCAGGCGTGATATAATTGATTACAGCAAACAGAAAGAAGCATTTAAATGGATTTAAATTTATTCAAAAGCGTATACTTCTTAGGCATAGGCGGCGTATCAATGTCGTCGCTCGCCCTGATTT
>CAZVSW010000181.1:0-3307 GCA_964630005.1 uncultured Ruminococcus sp.
GTAGTTTAATGGTAGAACTTCAGCTTCCCAAGCTGACCGTGCGGGTTCGATTCCCGTCGCCTGCTCCATGGAGCGATGAATTTTGAAAAAAGTTTGTCGCTTTTTATTTGTATAAAAACAGCAACTTTGCTTCGTGAAAAAGTTGCAAAACAAGTTTGTGTTGGAAGGAGAAACAGAATGGCTAAGCAAAACATTTATGACAACGAGATTTTCTTTGAAGATTTTAAGAAAAAAAGAAGCAACAGTTCTATCAACTTCAACGATTGTATCGAAACGCCCATTTTACTCGCAATGCTTCCTGATCTGCACGGAAAAAGCATATTAGATATTGGCTGCGGTATGGGGCAGCACGCAAAGCAATATTCTGACATGGGCGCTAGATCTGTATTGGGCATTGATATTTCTGAAAAGATGCTGGAATATGCCGCAAAGAATTTCTGTGCCGACAATATTACATATCGCCAAATGGCACTGGAAGATATTTGCGGGTTGGATCAGACATTTGATCTGGTAACAAGCTCTTTGGTATTTGACTATGTCGAGGATTTTGATGAGTTGATGCGGAACGTTTATGCACTCATGAAAGATGACGCTGAATTTGTGTTCAGCATGTCCCACCCCATGGCAACCGCATATGACGGACAATATCCGAGATATACTCGCGCCGAGTCAGGCGAACGACTTTATGCAAATATAAATAACTATTTTGTCGAGGGGCAGAGAAAAATCACTTGGGTCGTGGACGATTATGAGCTTTACCACAGGACGTTTTCCAGTATTCTGAACTCGCTTATAAAAGCCGGATTTATGATCGAAGAGTGCAGGGAGTCACAGATTTCAAATGAATTAAGAACGCAGTATCCGGACATGTTCGGAGGAACGATCCACCGACCGGACTTTGTGTTTTTCAGATGCAAGAAAGCAAAATGATATTGCATAAACAGATTCAATATATAAAACGAAGACAAACTACGTTTTTCTCCGCGAACCGCTTTTCCTTTTCATCACAGTACAGTGCGATTCTTCCTATAACGAAATGGCGTACACATTCAAGCAACGCTTGAATGTGCTGTTTCAAGTGCTGATTGTTAGACAGAGGCTGATATTTGTGTTAAAATGGCGTCAGTTTAGTACTAAGCCAAAATTCCATTAAATAATTGAGGTAAATCATTATGTTGAACATGAATCAGGTCGGCGGCAATATATGCAAATTAAGAAAATCAATCGGTATTACGCAAATGGAGCTTGCGGAGAAGCTGAATGTCAGCTTTCAGGCGGTATCAAACTGGGAACGCGGACTGAGTATGCCGGATATTTCCAAACTTGGCGATTTGTCTGCCATTTTCGGGGTATCGATCGACGAGATGCTCGGCAATCAACACGTTACAGGTATTGCAGATCATCTGCTGAAAAACACACCGATAAGCGGAATCAGCATAAATGATGTGCAGGAGGCAGCTCCGATCTTGCATGAAGATCAGATCGAAAAGCTTATTGCGACTGACGCAGAGGCACTCAGCATCGAAGATGTCGCTCGCTTAGCACCGTTTTTGAGTCAGAAATTTATCGATGATTTCGCTTCAAAAGCTATAGAACAGGGTCAGTCGCTGAACGCCGTTTCTAAATTGATTGCATTTGTCAGCTCACCGTTGATCGAAGAAAAGGCATTGGAGTTTTTCGGGAAAAGCGGCAACTTGGATGATATCAGTTCGGTCATGGCCTTTATCACTACCGGCGCCATTGATAAAATAGCTGCTGAGTTATATGAAAAGACGCACGATTGCTCGAGGCTTAGTGCTATTGCTGTGTTCATGAGCGCGGAAAAGCTGAGAGAATTAGCAATTAAGGCGTACGGCGCAGATGGGATCAAGGCGGTTTTGCCGATTGCAGCTTTGATCGACGAAAAGACATTAAACAGCATGGCGGCAAAAACGCTTGAAGAAAAGGGTATCGCTGCTATTGCGCCGATCATTCCGTATTTAGACGGCAAGCTGATTGAAGAGTATATAATCAAACGCAGCTAAAGCATTCCTGTATTAAAAGCCCCGAAATCAAGCAAACTGTCATCATCATTCGAAACGGCTTGTCCTTGGCGTCGGGGCTTTGCGATTTAAGGTATTGTTTTTTTATTGCTTCCGTGGTAAAATAGTTTGAGATTTACAGCATATCGGAGTATATAAAAATGGCTATAGAAAAAGTAAGGGAATTTTTTAAAAATAAAGGAATCGAGAACCGCATATTGGAGTTTGACGTATCAAGCGCCACGGTTGAGCTTGCGGCGGCTGCTTTGAACTGTGAACCGTGCAGAATTGCGAAAACACTTTCTTTCAGTGTTGGCGGTTCTCCGATACTGATCGTTACAGCGGGCGACGCCAAGATAGATAATGCAAAATATAAGGCGCACTTTGGCACTAAGGCGAAAATGCTGACGTATGACGAAGTAGAAGCACAGATCGGTCATGCCGTCGGAGGAGTATGTCCTTTTGCGGTAAATCCGGGGGTCGCCGTTTATCTTGACGTATCTTTAAAACGCTTTGACACTGTATTTCCGGCGTGCGGAAGCAGTAATAGTGCAATAGAGCTTACCATAGACGAGCTTGAAAGCTATTCATCATATTCTGAATGGATAGACGTCTGCAAAAGCTGAACGATTTTGAACAGAAACGCAAAAACGTACAATAACCCCATTTGTACGTTTTTTCTTTTTCCCTTTTCTTTGAATAATAAATCACGTGTTGGTTGATTATCAAACAACTAATTGATAATTGACGCGTATCGCTATCTGTGTTATACTTTGATCACACCGGTGAAATAAACATATGAGGTAAGAATATGCAAATTATACTTGGAGAAAAAATAAAAGAATTCCGCAAGCGTGACGGCAGAAAGCAAGAAGATCTTGCTAATGCGATCGGCGTAACAAATCAAGCGGTGTCGCGCTGGGAGTCCGGCGGAAGTTACCCGGATATGGAAATACTTCCTGCCATAGCTAATTATTTCGGTGTTACAATAGACGAACTTTTCGGATATCAGAATGATCGTGAAAGAAAAGTTGATGCAATTATTGCTAAAATCAGTAGCTATAATATTAAATCACGCGGTGATGATGAATGGGTGGACGATTGTCTCGCTATTCTGCGCGAAGGTCTTGCTGAATACCCGCAAAACGACAGATTGCTTATCACTCTTGCGGAAACTTTGTCTGAAGCAGGATGGAGGCGGCATAAGGAGTGGTTATATTACGATGAAGAGGGCTATATTCAACACAATTACGATGTACACAAAAAGAACGAATATTGGGCTGAAT
>CAZVSW010000182.1:0-3248 GCA_964630005.1 uncultured Ruminococcus sp.
GTCTCAGCAGAAGTATGTTGATACCCGGGTATCGTACTGCCAAAAGCACTAATTTTATTCTCATCGCCCAGCTTTTGCCGCCGCCTCTTGCTCCGCCGTATGCGGTGTATTTCGCCTTGGATTCGAAGAACTGGCGCTGTTTGGGATTCGGATCGAGCTTAAGGATGTTATTCATCTATTCGCTCCATTTATCGGCAGCTCCCTGAATCACAAGGGTAGTGACTCCGTTTTGTTCTCCGTCTGCCCGGTCGCGGTAGCCGTGGTTGTTTTTAAAATCAAAGGATAATACTGTCGCGGGTATTTTTCCTCTGAAGGCAAGTTGTTTTTTGATGGCTGCGATTCGCGATTTTGCAAGTGAGATCTCTCTGCCCAATTCTTTTGAAGCTTCCATTTGCATAAGCTCGTCGCGTGTAATCCCTAAGAACACTGCAAATGATTCAACGTCCGCTATTTCATTTTCGTTTTCCATGAGATACACATCAAAATACGTCTTGATTTTTTGCTTTAGAGTGGTTTTGTTCATCTAATGCACCTGCTTCACCTCTTTTCTGTGTTACGGACCGAAATGTATGCCGGCTTTCGTTTCGCTCCGTATAACTCGTGCCTTACACCTTCAGTATACACCCGCCGTCTCAAAATATCGTCCGATGTTTTTCCGGTAAAAATCCGATGTTTTCAAAATTACTTGACAAACACCAAAAGCGGCGGTATAATTGATATAGCGTAAATTTTCAAGGAGACTGATCATGGAAAATAAATATCAGGATAAGTACTACGAACAGCCGCGTATTACTTATACCGCAGAACCGTCCTACTGGAACTCTGACGACCCCGATTACAGCATACGCAAAAACCTTTTGAGGGATCTTCCGTATGATATAATCCCCGATGTGCCGATCGACGGCAAGTTCAAGGATGCTCATTTTAACACACTCGCTTCAAAGGGAAGACTTACCGACGGAGCGCCTGCAAGGGTATATACATACTGTGACCCTGCTCTCAACCGTTTCAGCCGCGGTGCGGGAAGAAGCGTTATTTTCGACCTCGGTCATTTGTCCGCAGTCGATTCGTGGAGCGCCAGTATGGTATATGAGCTTTCAACTCTTGTAACATTGCCTGATGAGATGACTGTTTACGGCAGTGCTGACGGAAAGGGCTGGAAAAAGCTTTGTACATCGATTCCCCCTGAACCCAGGTTTGATAACGATCGCGTTGTTCTTACCGGTGATTTCGGCGGAAAATATATAATAAGATATTTTAAGGTCTATTTTAAGATCGATCTTCATATATACTGCGAGCAGTTCGAGCTTTACGGAACAAAAGATCTGACCGGTGCTTGTGAGATTATTCCCGACGCGGAGGATATCGAAGAAGAGCTTGGCTATCCGACCCCCGAAAGCTTCCACAACGTCCACAATATGTCGCTTATGTATCACTGCTCGTGGGATAATAACGATAAGCGCGCTTTCATGGACAGCGATTTCTTCCGTCCGCTTGTGGGCTATTATAAGGACGGAAAGCTTACGGATATGTTCTTTGACGCCTTTTTGTTCCTTCCTTTGACAAGATTCGAGTTTGCGCCCGAATCTAAGGATCTTGCCGGCTGGAAACAGTATCTTTACAGCCAGTTCAGACCCGAACGCAATCTTGACGCGCTTAATACCGTAACCGGCGAAGCCGCGTCTGCGCTTGGCGTCGAAGGATATAAATCAAAGGTGTTTTTCAGCCTGCTCTGCCCGCGATACAATATAACGGACTTCGGCGATATCGATGGAAGCGGAAGCCTTAACTTCAATTCCGAAGAAGATAGCCGTAAGGCGGTGAAGTGGCTGGTTGACGAGCATATACGCCTTTATAAAGAAGGTAATTACACTAATACCGAGCTTTGCGGCTTTTATTGGTTCCAGGAATCTACCGCCCCGCGTGAGATAGCTCTTTTGAAATATGCGGGCGACTATGTACGTTCGCTTGGCTACACCCTGTTCTGGATACCTTATTATATCGCTGCTGGTTTTTCCGATTGGAAAAAGCTCGGCTTTGATCTTGCATGTATGCAGCCAAACTATGTTTTCCATAATGATGCAGACCGCGAAAGGCTTTATATCAATGCCGAGATATGCCGCAAAAAGGGTATGTGCGTTGAAATGGAAGTACATTGGGATGTGACGCCTAAGCTTGTCAGAAAGTATCTCGAATATCTCGAAGTCGGTGCGGAAGTCGGTTATATGAAGTCCGTAAAGATATACTATGAGGGCGGGTCTTTTGTCGCCGCCAACAAGTCCTCAGATCCTCTGCAAAAGCTTATCTACGACTATACATATAAGTTTGCAAAAGAAGTACTCACGCCCGAAGAAGCGGCAAAGGCTATAGCCGGAATAAACGAATAAAAAAAGATCAGACCTCCGATGCGCCCGCAAAGGAGGTCTGAAATTTTTTAAAAAAATTTCGAAACCCCTATTGACAATCACTTGACCGTGTGATATAATTGCTCATGTAAGGAGGCAAGCCGCATATGAGTTATTTACCGGGTACGCAAATAGATGTAGGAATAAAAAATTACGGTAAAATAGATATCGCGTCCGAGGTTCTGGATAATATATTTCAAACCGGCGGACTGATGATGAGCCAGGTGGTGGCGATGACCGGTTTGGAATGTTATATGGTTCAAAACTGGGTGAAGCGCGGCTTTGTTTCGCCGCCTAACAGAAAGCTCTATTCAAAAAGGCAATTTTGCAGGATCGTCATCATAAATATGCTTAAGGAGTCCATGCCGATAGATATGATAGTAAAGCTTTTATCATATATAAACGGCGTGCTTGACGATGAAAGCGACGATCTTATCGACGACGCGCAGCTTTATAATTATTTTGTAAATATGGTCTTCTTGTGCGAGCAGAATAAGACGGCAGACGAAGCGATCGATATCATAACCCAAAGCTATGTCGAGCCCGTCCCCGGCGCACGTAAACGCCTGTCCAAGGTCATGCTTATAATGTACAACGCAGGTCTTGCCACAAATTACAGGCGAAAATGCGAGCAGCTTTTGAGCGAGCTCGGTTAAATTGAAACTATGGAGGAATATTACAATGTTTGCATGGTGGGAATCATTAACTTTACTGGGGCAGGTTTTTGCCTGTATAGCAATTCCTGCAACCCTGATACTTGTAATTCAAACGGTTTTGTCAATCATCGGTATAAGCGGAGGCGCTGACGGAGACGTAGATGCAGACGCCGATATCCCCGATGAT
>CAZVSW010000183.1:0-3217 GCA_964630005.1 uncultured Ruminococcus sp.
AGCCTCGACGCCGCCTCTACCATAGCGCCCCATTCGGTGAGATTAAAGCTTGCTTTTCGTATCGTATAGTTATCGACATTCGACTCAGCGGAAAGCATACGGTTGACGAGCGACTCCTTGCTCATTTCAAGAGAAAAGATCGCGACTTCCCCGTCCTTATAATTCTTACCCACATTTGCGGCGATATTCATACAAAATGTAGTTTTACCTACGCCGGGGCGCGCGCCGACAATAACGAGGTCGCCGGGGCCAAGCGAAACAAAGTAATTATCAAGCTGTTCAAAACCCGTTTTTACGCCTTCAACCTTATTGGGATTGAGCGCCAGCTCTTGCAGATCCTTGAAATTGATATTCAAGATCTCATCAATGGGTACAAAGCCATTATTGATATTATCGCCGGCAAGATCGTATATCTGCTGTTCGGCATACTCGACAACGCGCTTTGCATCGCCGCTTTCGGCAAACGCCTTATCTGAGATATTCCGCGACGCCCCGATGAGAGCCCTGAGGAGAGCTTTATCCTTAATGATGCTCACATAGTCGGCGATATTGGTGCATGCCGCGCCGAGATCGCAAAGCGTTTTGATATACTTAGCGATATCAAAATCACTCTTCCCGGAATAGGAATTGATATGATTGATAAGAGTGACTATATCGATATTTTTATTTAAGCTGTAAAGCTCCTTGAGCGAATCGAAGACAAGCTTATGCTGATCTGCGTAAAAATCATCTGAACGAAGCGTGATCGCGTCGTTGAGCAAAGCCGGATCGATAATGATTGCACCAAGCAACGCCTGTTCCGCTTCAAGCGAATATGGCATTTGTTTAATTATATCAATATCAGGCATAGCGCACCCCTTTTTAGCAAGAATTTTATGCTTCTACCGAGATTTTTACTTTTGCTGAAATTTCGGGATAAAGCTTGACTGTGACGCTGTATACGCCGGCAGTCTTTATATTATCGGCAATAACTATTTTCTTTTTATCTATTTCTATACCGGTAACCTCTTTTATCTTTTCGGCGATATCCTTCGCCGTTACAGCGCTGTATAGTCTGCCGTCCGCGCCTCCGCTGGTTTTGAAAACGATCGTAGCGTCGTCGAGCTTGGTCTTGTTCGCAAGCGCGGCCTTCTTTTCTTCAGAACGCTTATATTCCTCTGCTTCCTTCTTGTTTTTCACATCGTTAAGTACCTGAGCCGTAGCTTCAGCCGCCAGTCCGTTCGGGAACAAAAAGTTTCTTACATATCCGTCGGGAGCGTTTATAACGTCCCCTTTTTTTCCTTTTCCTTTTACATCTGCAAGAAGTAGTACTTTCATTTTAATTTATGTCCTTTCATTTTTTTCACAGTATTTCACAATCGCGTCGCGCAGAAGGACGAGTGCCTCCTTGACAGTAACTCCTGTGAGACGAGCGCCTGCCGAGTCAAAATGTCCGCCGCCCTTCAGCTGTTCAAGTATAAGCGCGACATTTACGCTTGAATCGCTTCGCGCCGAAACATGAATGGCCTCGCCAACCTTTGTAAGCGAAAAGCTTGCGCGGATGCCTTCTATCTGAAGCATTCTGTCCGCCGCCCTTGCGGCGACGATACGGTTTTCTTCATCACCGTCGAGCTCATATTGAGATATGGCAAATATCGAGCGGAAGATGATGATATTGCGCTCAAACTCCGCCATCTTTTTAAACTCCGAAAGCTCTGACTTGAAGAGTGACTGAGCTCTGCCGGGGTTGCCGCCTTCGCTTCTAAGATAAAGAGCGGCGCTGAAGGTACGTATACCGACATTTCTTGTAAAGCTTTGCGTATCAAGAAATACACCCGCCATAAGAAGCTCCGCCTCTTCCTTATAAAGCGTCATCGTAGGAAGAGCGTATTCAAGTATCTCGCTCACAAGTTCGCTCGCGGAAGACGACGTCGGTTCTACGTATGCGATCATCGGCTCAAGCGGGAACTGCATTGCCTGGCGGTGGTGATCGATTATTACGGTACGCAACGAATTACGGTAGATTTCCGGCGACTCAAACACCGCAGGATTACTGGCGTCGACTATCACAAGCAGAGAATCAGGCGTAAGCAGATCCTGACCGTAAACCGAATCTACAAACGTGTTGTCATATTCATGTATATTCTGAAGCATCGCTTTTGAGGCGATAAACGATGAATTTTTTAAATCGGTAATGATATTAACGCGTTTCCCCAGAAACAGAGCAAGACGCGCTATGCCGACCGAAGACGCAACTGCGTCAAAATCGGGATTCTGATGCGCCATGACAAGAATATTGCTGCTTGCTTTCATGGCAGAAACAAGTCTTGCGGAAATAATCCGGGCCTTGATCTTGGTTACCTTCTGAACCGTTTTTGTCTTTCCGCCGAAGATCTCGTTATCGTCCTCAGTCTTGACGACGACCTGCGCTCCTCCGCGCTGCAACGCAAGCTGAAGCGCGCTCTTGGCGGCGGTCTCTTTTTCGGCAAGCGTGCCGCTTATACGCGAAATACCGATCGACACAGTCATCGGAATACTTCCCGCTTCATCGGGAGAAAGCTCGGAGACTTTATCGAGTATATCGAACTTATTTGCTATCTGATCGTCCAGATAGCGTTCCTGAAAAAACAGTATATACTTATCGCGTTCATACTCTTTCACTATACCGCACATACTCTGTGCCCATTCGCCGAGCGTTCTGCTGATACGCGCGCTGACTTCGCGATATTTGTCCTGCATACCCTGCGCCACTTCGCTTATATTATCGACAACGATATACGCCACAACAACATTTGCGGCGGTGAGCTCTGCTCTCACCCTATTAAGCTCCGTAATATCGTTCCAGACGATCAGGCTGTAGTGATTGTTTCCGGCAATTATCTTATAGACATTGATATCGTAGTGTCTGCCGTTTTTTATTACGTTGGAAAACAGCTCTTTATTTTCACCTGCGGCCTCGATATTTTCATTTGACATGAAGCCGTTATCTATATCGGAGCACTTTTCGTCAAAATAAATCGTTATGTCCGGATACAGATCACTATACGCCTTATTAAACCACGAAACGCGGTTATCGCTGCTGATAAGAAGCACCGGCGAATCAAGTTTTTCAAGGTAATCAAATGTATGCGCGGCTATCGTCTTTTTGGTGTTTTCGTTCATCGAAGAACGCTTTTCCAAGACGATATACAATATCATATATATCGTATAAGCAACAAAGAGAAAGAGGCTGATAATA
>CAZVSW010000184.1:0-3216 GCA_964630005.1 uncultured Ruminococcus sp.
TGCCGAGTACGATATTCTTGGGAATGTCGATCGCCGCTTCCGCCAAACGATCGTTCCATGCCTCCCGCGCTACCTCGCGAAGCACCTTATATTTAAGATATTGTACTTTTGTATCAAATTTTCTCATTATACCTTCTCCGGGATATTAGAAATAACTCACTTTTATTCTCTTGCCCATCTTTTTCAAGCATTTTGTGAGCTCTTCGACAAGGTTCATCTTGATGTTGAAGTTTATGGGAAGATCGGGATTCTGATGAGCCGGGTTTACCGCTCTTCCGACAAAGAAGTTAATATCGGTAGCTTCTTCAAACAGCATTCGGCATATCATCGAGGCGCCGTCGCGGCTTACTCCCCATTTATCATAGAGCTTATTTTCCGCGAGTGCGTCACGTGCATATTCCACCACTTTGTTAACTGTAATAACCCCTTCGGTGACGAGGTCAACGCCCTCTATCTCTGCGGTCGGAGGTACGTCGCTTTGAAGGAAGTTGAGGCTTGCTTTGACTTTCTTACCAAGAAACTCGGCGGCGATCGACGATGTAGTTCCGCCGCATATGATGTGTTTGCCTTCCTTGGAGAAGAAGAGGGACATCATTCGGTTACAGTCGTCTCTGTCCCTCGGAGGACCGAACAACAGGTTCATCGGCTCACGCTTTCGTATTTTGACCACGCAAGCAGTGGCGTCGTCGCCGGGTTTTTGACCGTATAGCTTATAGACTTCGTCGATAAGTATGGTGGAAAGCGTTTTTGCGGTATATCCTGCGACGGAGACGATCTCCATATAATCGATGATATCCTCGCGTTTCCAGCCAAAGTTATATGCCAGTCCGATACCTGCGTGCGGACATCCGTCGCTCATGGCGATGAAGATATCGTCCTCTGCAAGCTTGATTACGGATTTATATATTTTTTTACCGCCGATGTTCATCTCCGTTGTAGGGTAGTCAAAATTCTTACCGTTGCGAAGCAGGATCGTCATTGGATTATCATACTGAATGAGCTCCATCTCGCGGTTATCGACGATATGCATTATCGTAAATGTAGAATAAGCTACTCCGCGTACAGAGCATATCGGCAACGTCTGAGCTATCGTTTCGACGCAGTCCTCAAGCGTAAGCCCTTCGGCCATCATGGTGGAGATGATCTTACTTGTGAGCGTGGAGAGAATGCTCGCTTTTACTCCGCTTCCGAGCCCGTCGGCAAGGACGATAACGGTCGAATTCTCGCCCTGCGGAACGACATCAACATGGTCGCCGCACAGCTGCTCTCCGTCATGGTTAATGCTTTTATATCCGATATCGGCACAAAGATCATTCATCGGAGATACTCTCCTTCAGCTTTGTCAGCGCAATTTTTGTTTCAGCGGCGGTCTCGCCGAGCAGAGAAGCGATCTCCTGAACGATTCTCATCTGTTTATCAACCACTTTGTCAGCAATCTCAACGGTCTGACGGCTGATGCTTTCTTTCTTTTCGCGTTCATTTTCCTCGTCGGTGACGTCTCTTATGATGCAGATGAGCAGGTGATATGTAGGATCGTATACGATCGTCTGTTCAACATATTTTTTGTATTCGGCAAGATAGGTGCGCTGATCTCTGATCGAGCGCTTGGACTCGATGACATTCACAAACGGAGTGGGGTCGAGTATGCGTATTATCTGGTCGCCGAGTACGTCGGAAGCGGATCGTATGTTCATGATCTTGCGTGCCGCCGCGTTGATCTGCTGTACTTCGAGAGCTTCGTTCACGACGATCAATCCGTTTGGCGTATTGCTTACGATGCAGTCGGAAAAGCTTTCTGCCTTGTCTTTTAGATAGGGAAGGCACATTGAAATTTCCGCTTTGCCCTGGAATATGGCGACCGCCTTTTCGCGGCAGGTATTATATCCGCATGAGCCGCAGTTCAATTCGTCTTCCGGCCTTGTCTTGCCCATTTTTTTGAGGATATCCTTGATCTCATCCTCGGTTGGCGTTTTGCTTTCAAGAGCAATGGGCTCAAACGATTTTTTGAGCTCCACGCTGTCGGGCTGAGCCACATTGAAATCCTTGTCGCCTGCATAGCGGGCGATCTTCATATAGTCAAATACAGGTGAGCGGTGATATTTTTCCATAACCGGACCGCCTATACAGCTGCCGGAGCATATGGACATTTCGATAAAGCATTTATGGATCTTTTCGCTTTCAATGTCGCGGAGCGCTGCAATGCAGTTTTCGATACCGTCTATAGCCATGTATGTATATCCGCCGATATCCGGCTTCATTGTTTTGAGAATACCGCCGGTGGTAGGGAAGAAGCGCGCGCGGCTTTCGGGCGTGTTGTCAGTTTCCTGTTCAAGCTCGATATGCTCTGCCTCGAGCCATTCGGTGAGCTCCTCAAATGTAAGTACGGCGTCAACTATCCCGTCGTAATGCTGAGCTTCGTCCTTTTTCGACAGACAAGGACCGATAAATACGGTTTTTGCATTGGGAACGCGTTTTTTGATCTCGGTGCAATGCGCCTGCATCGGCGAAAGCACATCGGCAAGATATGGTAACTCAGAAGGGAAATACTTTTGAATGAGCAGGTTGACTGAATGGCAGCATGACGAAATGATAACGTCGCGAGTGCCTTCTGAAAGCATTTTTTCGTATTCGCTCTTTACGATAGAAGCACCGACCGCGGTTTCTTCTGCGTCAGCGAAACCGAGTTTTTTAAGCGCTTTTCTGACGCTGTCGATGCCGATACCGTTATAATTTGCGACAAAAGACGGAGCAACGCTCGCATAAACCGGCTCGCCCGACTGGATCATTACGCGTACTTTTTCGGTATCGTTAACGATCTGCTTGGCGTTCTGAGGGCACACAACAAAGCATTGACCGCAGAGAATGCATTCGTTCCCGATGATATGAGCCTGATTTCCCGAAAAACGTATTGATTTTACCGGGCAGTGGCGTATGCATTTATAACAGTTTTTACAGTTGGATTTTTTTAATGTAAGACAGTCAGACATAATCTATCCCTCCCGTGAGTTTTTTACAGCGGACAATATAGTATTCTTCCAAAAATCCGTGAAGTTTTCTTTGGTGATTCCGGTATGAACGGTTTCGTTAACCGTCACCGTAACTCCCACGCGGTTGCATTTGCCGGTGCAGAAGCTGCCGCTTAACACTATATCGTCTTCAAGATGATTTTCTTCGATGTTTTTCTGAAGAAGCTGAACAATTTCCGGGGAGCCCTTG
>CAZVSW010000185.1:0-3178 GCA_964630005.1 uncultured Ruminococcus sp.
ATGCCAGGAGGAATGCCCGGCGCTACGGTACTTGGAATCGGCGGAATGGTATTCTTGTATGTATTCCAGCCGATTTTTGAGAAGTTTACCGACGCGGTCTCAAGCAAAACACTCAGTATTATAAGTGATTTAATAGCAGCTGTGCTGCTTGCTGATTGCGTTTATACATTTTTTATCAAATAAAAGATCCCGCCAAAAGGCGGGATTTTGAACAATGAGGACTTTGCCTCGACGATGGAGCGGATGAGGGGAATCGAACCCCCGCTATCAGCTTGGGAAGCTGAAGTTCTGCCATTAAACTACATCCGCAGATATACGATTTAAAACCGTTAAGCTGATTTTACGGGCTGCGTCTCCGAACTACCGCAAAGCGCCTGTGAGAAGCACTCCCGCAAATCAGCCATATTACAAATTTTTGCCGCTATCAGCAGCTTATTTTCCGAAATACTCATCCATTGCTCTCTTGATAGCCGGAGCCACAATTCTGCACTTTTCTTCCGATACTGCGGAAAGCGCAACTCTGATTCCCGCTGCGAGCGGCACTGCAAAGATGCCCTCTTTCTGGAGGAGCTCCCCTACTGCGTCCGGCGCGCTGCAAGGCACCGATACAAAGAATCCCGAATCGTACGGCAGCATTTCAAGACCGCACTCGCGCGCCGCCTCTTCAAAAGCCTTGCCGCGGGAAAGAAGCATCTTTCTGCTCTCGTCTCTTTCCTTATCCACCGCGTCTTTGAGCGAGCTGTCATTATACATATTCACGAGCACCTGCTGAGCCGATCTCGTTCCGTTCGACCATGTTCCGCGTCCCGAAAACGCCATTACATTTTTAAATTCCTCGCAGATCTCTTCGTTGTTAGTCATACAGATGAGCGCTCCGCACCTCATTCCGTAAAGCGTAAAGCTCTTTGAAGCGCTGTAGCCCACAAGAACGAGCACATTGTCCGATACACTCTCGAAAAGCTCAAAGAACGCTCTTGCCGCATCCGGATCTTCCGTAAAATCTATATACGCCGCATCGACGAATACAGTAACCTTTTTGCCGATAGCCGCATATTTTTCGCAGACAGCTATAACCTCTTTCCAATCGCTGTCAGTCAGCGAAAATCCCGTAGGATTATGCGCAGGAGTGTTTATAATAATAAGGAGCGAATCCTGCACTTTCATATATCTATCAACGCACTCAGTAAATGCCGCGATGTTGTACTTTCCGTTTTCATCGAGAAGTTTATATGTATCGAGCTTTCTGTAATTTTCAGTAACGAGCGTCTTGTATGCCGCCCAGTACCAGTCGCTTGTTATTACGGTTTCATCACGCTTCGAGTAATTAACGATCGCGTTTCTTATCGTTCCCGCACCGCCCGGTGTTGCGCATGCAGCAGTATACATGTTCGGCTTATGCGATCCGAACGCGTACTTCTGTATTACATCAAGATACTCGGGAATTCCCGAAAGCGGCGCATACGCCGCAAAGTCCTCTGATTTGAGACTGCGCAGTGCCTTATCCACCGCATCGAATACTATGAGCTTGCCGTTATCGTCAAGGAGCGCTCCTATCGTTGCGTTTATTACTTTATCAGCGCCCTCGCGTTTCGCCATTTCCTGCGCCTTACTTGAAATTCCGAAAATTTTATCCGTAAAATTAAGTTCTCTTCCGTTTGCCTCAGCAAAAATCAATTTTTCCATTTTATACCTCATTCAAAAATACTGCGCCGTCATTCCGACACCGCATATTATATGTAAAAAATATATTCCTATTATATATCCTAAGCCATTTCTTTACAAGAACTATAAACGCAAATTTGAGAATGTTTTTCAGATTTTGCGGCAACAATAATTTTAAATGGAGGTGAACATTATGCGACAAGAAAGAAAAAAAGAAAGAGATAAAGCCGCAATATCTTTGCTATTATGCTTCAGCGTTATTGCCATCGCTTCCGTATTTACCGTAAAATCAAGCATTGATAAATTGAATCTGCAAAAACGAACTTCGGATCTCGGCACAGTCCCGCAGATAGAACAGCCTGTAACACAGCCGATACCGACTGTCGACAGTAAAGATAACGAAGATGTAAAAAAACAGTCAGAATCAAATTTCGAAGCGCCCATTTCAGGTAAAATAATTACGGAATTCAGCGCAAACGCCCCGGTTTATTCCAACACACTCGACCAGTACATGACTCACTACGGTCTGGACATAGCCGCACCGCTCGACACACAGGTAAAAGCGATAGCTGACGGCACCGTCACAAAAGTCTATACCGACGATAAGTACGGAATTACCGTCGAAATAAATCACGGTGACGGGCTTACAAGCCTTTACGGCAACCTTTCCACCGACAGCATGACGGAAGTAAGCGATGTTGTTAAAAAAGGTCAGGTAATAAGCGGGGTCGGAGACACATCGCTTTTCGAATCGCTCGACGAAAGTCATCTGCACTTCGAGATGCGAAAAGACGGCACACCGGTTGACCCGAAATCATATATAGATTTCAATTGATTCCACACTTATATTGAAGGTCGTATACTGCCGCCGCAGATCTGACCTTCTTTTTTATTGCTATTTTTGTAAATTATCTCACAATTCCCGTTGACCGCACAAAACTTTTTGTATATTATAGTAGTTATATTACACATATACAAAGAGAGGTGTTTCCAATGGAATACAATTTTACAATAACAAAGAATCCTAATCCGAAAAAGAAACCTGACCCGAAAAACCTTCCTTTCGGAACTGTTTTTACGGATCATATGTTTATAATGGATTACAACGAAGAAAAAGGCTGGCACGACGGACGCATCGTTCCTTATGCTCCCATTCCTCTTGATCCTGCCGCAGTTGTTCTTCACTACGGTCAGGAAATGTTTGAAGGACTCAAGGCATATAAAACTGCCGGCGGAAAAGTACAGCTTTTCAGACCCTTTTCCATCTCCGTCAGCATCCGGACGCGGGAGTCCAGATTATTCTGCTCCATGGTCAGCTGAAGATGCGCTTCGTTGGCGGTTTTCTCCCGCTGCTCCCGCCCGTTCATGCGCAGGGTGTGTCCCTGGATCACATTGGCGGCGGCGGCGGCCTCGTCCTGGGCGTCCTCCAGAGCGCGGCGGGCGGATTTTACATCCTTCTGCACACTTTCCCGCTGGGCTTCCACCGTCTCCAGCTCCTGCCCGACGGACTCCTGCC
>CAZVSW010000186.1:0-3146 GCA_964630005.1 uncultured Ruminococcus sp.
TAACAAATGCAGCCGGAGGAATAAATAAAAGCTTTTCTGCCGGTGATCTGATGCTCATAAACGATCATATCAATTTTATTCCCAACCCGCTTATCGGGAAAAATGCAGATGAATTCGGACCTCGTTTTCCGGATATGACATACGCATATTCTCCCGAGCTCAGAAAGATCGCATCAGAAGAGGCGGAAAGACTTGACATCAAGCTTAGAAACGGCGTTTATATTGCAGTTACAGGACCTTCATATGAAACTCCTGCGGAAATCAATGCTTTCCGAACGCTTGGCGCTGACGCCGTCGGTATGTCTACCGTTCCTGAGGTGATCGTAGCCAATCACTGCGGAATGGAGGTTCTCGGCATTTCACTCATCACCAATATGGCGGCAGGCGTACTCGACCGGAGACTTACCGGCGAGGAGGTCATTGAAGCGGGAAACAACGCTGCGCCGTATTTTGAACGACTCGTCGCTTCGATTATAGAAAGGATCGCCAATTGAAGACATTATATTTCGACAATCACACTAAATCATTATGCGCGATAGATCAGACCAAGCTCCCTCAAACACTTGAATACATATATATATCTGACGCAAAGGCGCTTTATGATGCTATAAAGACGTTGAAGATACGCGGCGCTCCCGCCATAGGAGTTGCGGCCGCCTTGGGGCTTTATTCCTGCGCGCTTCGGTTTGAGGATAAAATATCTGACGGATTCGTGTATTCGTTTAAAAAGACTGCCGATTTTATAAAATCAGCACGTCCGACGGCGTACGATCTGTTCTATGCTTCCGACCGTATGGTACGCGTTGCCGAGATGAACGCGGCACATTCTATCGAATGCATTCTCGACGCCCTCAGAGACGAAGCACAATCGATTTTTGATGAAAACCTCGCAGAGTGCCGTGCTATAGGCGAGTTCGGCGCAGAGCTTCTGCAAAACGGCTGTACGGTGCTTACTCACTGTAACGCAGGCTCGCTCTGCGCAGTTGAATACGGAACTGCGCTTTCGCCGATATATGTTGCCGCTTCTCAGGGAAAAAGAATAAAGGTGTACGCAGACGAAACCCGTCCTCTTTTACAGGGTGCGCGTCTCACGGCGTATGAACTGACTGAAGCGGGTATTGACACTACCGTCATCTGTGATAATATGGCCGCATCACTGCTGCAGCACAAAATGATCGACATTATCATAACGGGCTGCGACCGTGTAGCTGCAAACGGAGATTTTGCAAATAAAGTCGGTACTTTATCACTTGCCATAAACGCAAAATATTACGGCGTTCCTTTCTATATCGCAGCGCCGTCTTCCACTATTGACAGAACCATACCGGACGGCAATTCGATCGTTGTGGAACAGCGCTCCGGACAAGAGATCTCGGATTATTGGTACTCGGCGCCAATGACGCCGAAAAAGGCGAAATGCGATTATAACCCGGCGTTTGACGTGGTTCCGCATGAGCTGTTGACAGGTATAATTACCGAAAAAGGTATAGTAAGAAATATTTAAAAATACTTGACACGGGGAATCGTATATGAAGGCTTTTGTTGTTGCAAACTATGCCAGCGGAAAAGGCAAATGTGAATCTCATATGCCGATTGTTGAAAGAATTCTAAGAGAAAAAGGAATCGAATATTCGGTTTTCAGAACTTTGGATCAGGAAACCGATATCAAAACGGTTCGTAAAGAGATAAATAACTGTGATCTGATAATCTGTTTGGGCGGCGACGGTACTGTGAATGAAGTTGTAAACGCCGCCATGGCGGAAAACTCGCTCACGCCTATAGGCTATATTCCATGCGGCTCTACAAATGATTTTGCCACGAATTATAACCTCTCGTCAAACACTGAAGCGGCGATGGAAACAATACTGAAAATGAAACCGAAGCTTATCGATATAGGCTGTCTGAACGGTTCGTATTTCTGCTATGTTTCGGCGGCGGGCGCGTTTTCGGAGGTATCGTACGCTACAAGCAGGGAACTTAAGCACTCGCTCGGAAAAACGGCTTATCTTCTTGAAGGCGCCAAATCAGTGCCGAAGATAAAACCGATCCGCCTCAAAGCCGAAGCAAACGGCGAAACTATTGAAGGCAATTTTCTCATCGCCACTTTTTCAAATTCGTCCCGGATAGGCGGAATCTTTAAATTTGCAAACGGTATGGTCGATTATTCTGACGGACTCATGGAGCTTACTCTTATCGAAGATCCAGGAAATGTCGTCGACCTGTTGGTTCTGCTCGGCGATCTCGTCACCGGAAATTTCCAAAACGAGTTTATTCATCTGATCCGCGCTGATCACGTGAGAATAACTTCCGAGCAGGGAATCGCCTGGTCTCTTGACGGAGAATACGGCGGAACGCATACGGAAACGGAGATTTATTCGCTTAAACAGCGCATCGCTTTGCTCTGCTGATCGATTAATTTAAGAAACCGTTATTTTTGGTGTTGACTTTTGACGGTTTTTATGTATAATAGAGTTGTTATGTTAAAAACATAGCTTTCGCACAAATTCATCGGAGGTCATTTTATATGAACTATTCCCGTTCGGTGGGCGTTGCCCGCTTTGTATTGGTTATACTCTGTATAACTCTTCTGATGTCCGTTGCCCTCTGCGGTATTGACGCTTGGGGTGTTGGCGGCATCTTCGAAGACGGTACTGTCGTTCTCGGTCTGGATCTTTCCGGCGGCTCAAGAATTACTTACAGCACTGTCACTGATGATACCGGAAGCAAGCTCGCTGAAGGTATGGATTCTGTTTTGCAGAATATGCGAACTCGCCTTGACAACTCAGGTTATACCGAAGCTAACGTATACCTTGTCGGCGATAATATGATCACTGTCGAAATTCCCGGTATTGACGACCCGAACGAAGCCGTAAAGACTTTCGGCGCTACCGGTAAGCTCACTTTCAAAAACGCCGCTGATGAAATAATCCTCACCGGCGAAGACGTCGAAAGCGCACAGGCTGTCTATGTACAGACCAAATCAGGTACTTATGAGCATATGGTTTCGCTCAAATTCACTGAGGAAGGTACCAAAAAGTTTGCCGACGCAACGACCGCAGCAGCTCCCACTAATGCTGTTATTAAGATCTGCATGGATGATGAGATCATTTCCAGCCCTGCCGTTGAGGAAGCTATTACCGATGGCA
>CAZVSW010000187.1:0-2783 GCA_964630005.1 uncultured Ruminococcus sp.
TGAAAGAGGTCTAACAGGGGAAAACGCGCGGAGCGTGTTGTCCCTTGTTTAAAATGAAAATCCGTTTTTTCGGGGACATGCGCATCGAAAAAACACCGCTTAGGCGAGCTGTGCGAGCCCTCGCGCCGCGGGGAGCGTTCAAGAAGTGCCCGTCGGGGACGGGCACTTTTTGTGGAGCGGCGACAAGCGCGAGAAAAGGAAAAGTGGTTCGCGGAGAAAAACGTAGTTTGCCCCTGCCTAAAAAGATCCCTCGCGCCGAGGGGAGCGTTCAAAAGCGCAGCTTTTGTGGAGCGGCGATAAGCGCGAGGAGGAAAAGTGGTTTACGGAGAAAAACGTAGTTTGTCTCCGTCTAAAAGGTCTCTCGCGCCGAGGGGAGCATTCAAAATGCCTGCCATGTTAATAAAAGCCCGAATTTTTGACATCCGGGCATTTTGCGGGGCGGCGATAAGGGGGTGCGTTTGGTGACTATGCACAAAATAGGGGGTGATATTTGTATCATATTACAAAAGACTAATGCGTGTAATTATGATATAATTATTGTGTAAGTAAAGATACCGCAAGAATGTTGAACAGGCAAAACAGACGGAAGCGAAGTGTCTGCGGCTTTATGGGAGGTGAAGATTGAGCCGTGGCGTTTCAATATCGTTGAAGCAAAAACAACAGAAATGTAATTTTTCAGCGCACGTCCATGTGCAGAAAGGAAACAAAAGTTATGAAGAGAATCAAACGTTTTTTCGCGCCCCTGCTCCTTGCCGTTGCTTTTATTGTGCCTGTTTGCGTATCCGCTGCAAATGAAACAACAGACGGTGTCGGCTTCAACATGAAAGCATATATCGGACCGACAACAGTTTTTACTGATGATCTTGCCGATACACTTACTGCTGCTGAAATTCCGGAGGCGCTCTTGGCAAGAAATGTTGAAACCGAAGGATTTGTAAAAAGAATTTATGAAATGGAGGACGAATATACACTTGCTTACTGTCGCTCTGATGGCACAAATACAGTGATGATGTTCTCCGAGCCTGTCAAATACAGAGCAGCTGACGGACAGCTCAAAGACAAGAGTACCCAGACTGTCCGCGTCGGAAGCAGATATGTGACAGCTGATACAGACGTGGTTGTCAGCTTCCCTGACAGCATCGGGCAAAGTATTGGGTTACAATATAAGAATTTGACAGTTTCCATGAAACCTGTCGGCGTTTCTCAAAGGGTCTCAACGGTAGTTAAATCGGGATCAGTTTTGAACGCCGGAGATACGCTTGCCCGCGAAGCGTCAATTTATACGTACAGTAATATCTATGATGCACATACGGATATTATTTATGCTCCTACTTTCACGGGTGTCAAATGCGATATTCTTCTTCGCAGTAACACAGGAAAAAGCAGATTTGATTTTGAAGTTTCTTTGAATACTGACTTCTGCCTTGAAAAGAACGAAGAGGAAAAAATAATTTACATACTGAACGATGAAAAAGAAAAGGTTGCTTATTTCAACACCGTAATGTCCTATGACAGTGCCGGAATGGTGTCTTTCGGGGATATGGAATTTTCATACAACGAAGCAAGTGGCAAATATATCGTAACACTTATAGTTGACGAGGAGTTCCTTAACGACAGCGAGACCGTATTGTAACCACAAGAAGAAGGTCACCGATTTCATAGTATAGATAAGGAGAATTGTAATGAAAATAAGATTAATGTTTTTGTCATTATTGGCGGCGTTGTTGGTGTTTTCGTCATGCACTGTGACGAATGGCGATGTAAGCGACAACGCGTCAAGCGATGCTGCTTCGGAAAATGCTTCGGCTGAGGAATCCGGGGAAACATCCGAAGATACCTCTAATGACGATTCAAAGGAATACAGCATTATCAAATCTACTATAGAGGGCGACGTCGCGATTGCGGTCAAGGTGATACGCGGCAAAAACTGTTATGCGCTGATTGTCAACGACGGGCTTGTCGGCGGGTTCGATTATGATAAATACAGCAAGTTAAGCTCGGGATATATCATTCTGAAAAACACCGGCACAAATGAAACCGCGCTGTTCACGTCTGACGGCAGAAGCGTTGACAGGACATACCGCGACCTTGCCGGCGAATTTGAGCTCGGCGACTTTCACGCGGTGAAGAAAACGGTCGACGGCAGCGCCAGATATGCGCTCATCGAGGGCGGTGAGATCATCGGTCCGAGCGCAATGCTGGACGGCGAAATCGTCACCGATTTTGACTACACTTCGATAGAGGTGCTGAAGTATACGAATTACGGCGATGACGTTGGAGCAAAGTTCATACTGCTTAAAAAGACCGACGGCAACTCGGAGATACGAAACAGTCAGGGAAAGCTCTTGGTTTCGGGAGCGTTTTCGGAGGCTGTTCCGATGTACGGCATGCTCATCCTGAAGTATGGAGACGAATATTTCCTTTACGACGGGAACGGTCAGAAAACGAGTGTGCCTGCGTTCACCAATGCCTCTGTTCAGACGCTTATGAAATACCGTAATGTGCGAACCTATTCGCAGTCGGGCAGAGAGCATTACAGCGTCATGAAGTCTGACGCAGACGGCGCGCTGCTTGCCGAGGACTACGACGCAAAGGCGCTTTCAGACAGGTACTACAATGAGCTTATCGGCGTTGCGTCGGAATTTGTGAAAGCGATTTTGGAAGACGATTTTGATGCGTTGAAAGAGCTTTGCCGCTACGATGAAACCGTGAACCTCTACAAGACCGCTCTTTCCTCAGAGAGCTCTGATTCGCACGATCTCGAAGCAGTGTCGGGGATGCTC
>CAZVSW010000187.1:2793-3141 GCA_964630005.1 uncultured Ruminococcus sp.
GGAGCAATATATTTTCGCGGATGAAATGAACGGTTATCTTGAAATCGCGTTCATTTTCCCGCTCTATGACGAGACGCATCCCGTGGAGTACTATGAAACGATGTCGTTCGTCAGCGACGGCAAGGGCGGCTTCAGGGTCGAGGCTGTCGCGAATCATTGCTTCACAAATATCACAAGTATAATATTTGTCACAGACGTGACGTAAACGAACATAGTCTATGCGGCTGAGCCAAAGGTTTATTTCAAGCCTTTGGCTCAGCCGCACTTGCAAAAATGTAATAGGTAATAGTGAATAAGTGAGGTGTCTGTTTGATGTGCCTCATGTCAAGTAGACACGTCAGATCATTC
>CAZVSW010000188.1:0-3115 GCA_964630005.1 uncultured Ruminococcus sp.
TCACTCTTCCTTATTCACTATTCACTCCTCTCTTCACTATTTTTTCAACATTCAAAACTCCTTGGGCTGTAATGTGCTTTCTTACTTTTTAACAATTTCAACTCGTTGTTATTAATTTTCGTGTTGATATGCTGTTTTTTGACATTTTCAACGCCAAAAATGGCAGTCACTAACCGCGAAAAGCATTCATTTTCTGATAGTTATCAAAATACCCGCCGACAGGGTGTTGATAAGTAGGTCTTCTGTGTTGATAAAAATCCGACTTTTTTCGGCTTGTCCACATAGTTGCATTTTCCGAAAGCGATTCTGATCTCTACAGAAAACCGACATACTGACATTTCAACATCCCCTACTAATACTAAGACTACTAAATACCCTATAAGCTATTACTCATTTCTTTTAGGGCTCCGCCGGTTTTTTCGGTCAAAAAACGCCAAATGCCAAAAACGAGTCCGAAAAAGAAAAAAACGAAAGGATTATCGCTATGCCGATAAAATTCACTTCAGACAAGTTTACACTGCTGAACGCCGTAACGCCGGCTATGTATGCTTCTTCAAATAAAACGACGCTTCCCATACTCGAAAGCCTGATGTTCAAGCTTAAGGATAACGAGCTTCTGGTCTATGGCTATGACCTTGAAAGGGGCATAAGAACATCTTCCACAGTTTATGGTATGTGCGACGGCGTCGTAATGATAAACGCGCAAAAAATATGCGGTATCATCAAAAACTTCCCCGACGGAGAGATCCAGCTTGAAGCAGACGAAAAAAATGTGGTACGCATTGTCGGCGGCATGAGCGATATCTCGATCCACGGTCTTTCGGCCGATACATACCCGTCGCTTCCCGAGCTGAACGGCGACAGGAGGTTTACGATCTCTGCCCACATGTTCCGCGATATAATCGCCACAACGTCATACGCGATAAGCCAGTCCGACGCAAAACCCATTCTGAAGGGCGAATTTTTCAAAATAGAAGATAAAAAAGTTACCGCAGTCGCTACCGATACCTACCGCCTCGCCATGCGTAAGGAGCTTGCCGGCGTTGAGTCGGAAAACCTCAGCTTCAGCTTCGTCGTGCCGGGAAAAACGCTTGCCGACCTTTCAAGACTGCTTTCCGATAACGACGACCCGGTGACCATTGAATTCACCCGTAAATATATAATCATCAAATATAAGGACATAGTCGTGTTTTCAAGGCTTCTTGAAGGCGAATTCATCGATTATGAAAGAGCCGTCCCGAAGGAAGAAAAAACTTTTGTCAAAATAAACCGCATGGATCTTATAGAATCGGTCGAAAGAGCGTCGCTCATAGTTGACGAAAAAATGAAAACGCCTCTTATCTGTACTTTTTCGGGCGATATAATGAATATCCGCTGCGCGACGCAGTACGGCAAGGTCAACGATAATATAAAAATCAAAATGACGGGCGAGGAAATAGAGATTGGCTTCAATAACCGCTTCCTGCTCGATACGCTCCGCTCATGCCGCGATGAGGAGATAACGCTTGGACTGACCCAGCCGCTGATGCCTATGACGGTAACGCCCGTAAAATCCACAGACGCAAGCAGCTATCTTTATCTCGTGCTCCCGATGAGAATAAAATAGCTTTATGAAGGTCAATTCCGTCACTGTACGCGATTTTCGCAGTTATCGGGAATTTTCCGTTTCATTTGATGACGGTATCAACGTTATCTGCGGCAAAAACGGGATCGGAAAAACCAATCTGCTCGAAGGCATATTCCTGTTTGCCGGCGGAAAATCGTTCAGGGGCGCAAAGGACCGCGAAATGATCCGCTTTGGGGCTGAATGCGGCAGCGTAGCACTTTGTTTTGAAAATCCCGAAAACAAAAATATTCTGGAAGCAAAGCTTTATAAAAATAAAAAGCGCGAGATATTTAAAAATTCGTTTCAGGTGACAAAGCTTTCGGAATATCTCGGACTTTTCAGAGCGGTCGTTTTCGCGCCCGATCATATGGAGCTCGTTAAGGGCGCTCCCGAAAACAGACGCAGGTTTCTTGATATCGCCATGTGCCAAAGCTTTCCGCGGTATGTTGCCCTGCTTTCCGAATACAATAAAACGCTCGTGCAAAAAAACGCCTGCCTCAAATCGGAGCATCCCGATGCGCTGCTTATCGATATCTATAACGAAAAACTTGCCTCGGTCGGAGCTGTGATCACAAAAAACAGAATGGCATTTGTAAAAAGGCTTGGAAACGCGTCGTCGGAGATATATTCCGATATGACGTCGGGCAGCGAGAAAATGAAGCTTGAATTTTTTTCCCAGTCAGGCGGCGAGCTGTCTGCCGAACAGCTGAAAAACAGTTATATGACGCTGTTTGAAAGTAAAAAGGAAAAAGAAATAGCGCGTAAATGCTGTCTTTACGGCGCGCAAAGGGACGATTTTTCGGTCTTTATCAAAGAAAAAAACGCAAAGTTTTATGCTTCTCAGGGTCAGCAGCGTTCGGCAGTGCTTTCGCTTAAGCTCGCCGAGGGCCGCCTCTCTGAAGAATATACGGGCGATCCGTGCGTTTATCTCCTTGACGATATCCTCTCTGAGCTTGATAAGTACCGCCAGTCGTTTATCCTTGAAAGACTTGAGGGCAGACAGTTTATTATAACGTGCTGCGAAGGTATGGAAAGAGTCAACGGCAATGTGATTGAACTCCGATAAAAAAACGCGCTTGCGGTAGTGAAGAAAGATGGGTTCGGGGAGAAAACAGCCGGAGGCTGTTGTCGCCCTGAATAAAATAAAAATCCGTTTTTTTCGCGATTCACTCGTGAAAAAAACACCCTAAGGCGAGCTTCGCGAGCCCTCGCGCCGAAGGTGTGCGATAAGCGCGAGGAGGAAAGGGGGTCAACGGGGGAAAACACGAAGTGTTGTCACCCGTCAAAAAAAACATGTTTTTGCATCTTTCAAATAATGAATCCGTGAGAAAACGCGATGTGGTGGGGGTCTTTAACCTCGAAACGGCGTCGGTGCAGACGGATACGAAAAATTTTCTGAAACTATCGCAAAAAGATATGCGAACGGTATCGCTCGGCAGGGATATCCCCGAAGCGTTTGTGCTTTGCGACGACGAGTACGCTGAGACAGTCTATTTTACGTGCATATCG
>CAZVSW010000189.1:0-3009 GCA_964630005.1 uncultured Ruminococcus sp.
CTATCAATATGCCGCGCATCGCTTACCTCTCTGATACTCCCGAAGAATTTTATAAACGCCTCGACCATTTGATGGATATCGCCGCACGTTCACTCAAGATCAAGCGCACAGTCATTACCAAGCTGCTTAACGAAGGTCTTTATCCTTATACAAAGCGCTATCTCGGAACGTTTGAAAACCACTTCTCGACTATCGGTCTCGTAGGTATGAACGAAGTCGGTCTTAACGCAAAATGGCTCGGCGCTGACATGACAGACCCCAAGACCCAGCAATTCACGAAGGATGTTCTCAACCATATGCGCGAGCGCCTTTCCGATTATCAGGAACAGTACGGCGACCTCTATAACCTTGAAGCAACTCCCGCGGAATCGACCTCCTACCGTTTGGCAAAGCACGATACAAAGCGCTTCCCCGATATAATCACAGCGTCGGAAAAAGGCAAAACTCCTTATTATACAAACAGTTCCCATCTGCCTGTCGGATATACCGATGATATCTTCTCCGCACTTGATATTCAAGACGAGCTTCAGACTCTTTATACCTCGGGAACGGTATTCCACGCCTTCCTCGGCGAAAAGCTCCCGGACTGGAAAGCCGCAGCATCGCTTGTCAGAAAGATCGCGGAAAATTACCGCTTGCCTTACTACACTATCTCGCCGACCTATTCCGTATGCCGTACGCACGGCTATATCCCCGGCGAACAGTATACCTGCCCCGAATGCGGCGAAGCTACTGAGGTATACAGCCGTATAACCGGCTATTACCGTCCTGTACAAAACTGGAACGACGGCAAAGCAGAGGAATTCAGAAACAGAAAGGTATATGACATCGGCACATCCAAGCTCACCCGCACTTCCCGCGTCGAAAATGACGCCACAGCTTGTGCCGCCGATATCAAGCCGTCGGAAACCGACGCAAGAACCATTTTGTTCACAACTCCGACCTGCCCTAACTGCAAGGTAGCTGTTCCGATGCTTGAAAAAGCCGGAGTGGTGTTTGAAAAGCTTCATGCCACCGAAAACGCCGATCTCGCGCGCGAGCTCGGAGTTAAGCAAGCCCCGACGCTTGTCATTACAGACGGCGACGTCACGCGCCGCTTCGCCGGAGTTGCCGAGATCGCAGCATATATCAAAACTCTTAAGTAAAATATTTTTAATATACAAGGTGATAAAATGTCAGAATGCACTCACGATTGCTCCTCCTGCTCGGCAGATTGCGCCAGCAGAAGCGGGGGCATCCCCAAAGAAGCTCAAAACAGCTTCTCCGATATCAAGAAAGTCATTGCCGTTATGAGCGGCAAGGGCGGAGTAGGCAAATCGCTCGTCACTTCAATGCTTGCGGTTGAGCTCAACCGCCGCGGAAGAAAAACAGCCGTACTTGACGCAGATATGACCGGTCCTTCGATCCCGAAGGCGTTCGGCATCAATAAGCGCGCCGAGGGCAGCGACGAAGGAATTCTTCCCGCCGTATCAAAGACGGGCGTAAAGATGATGTCTTTAAACCTGTTGCTCGAACACGAAACAGACCCCGTTGCGTGGCGCGGTCCTGTTATTGCCGGCACTGTACTTCAATTCTGGAAGGATGTTGTCTGGGGAGACGTCGACTTTATGTTCGTTGACATGCCTCCGGGAACGGGCGATGTACCGCTCACCGTATTTCAGTCGCTTCCCGTCGACGGTATCATTGTCGTGACCTCACCTCAGGATCTGGTCGGCATGATCGTCGAAAAGGCCGTTAAAATGGCAGCGCTCCTTAACGTACCGATTATCGGCATGGTCGAAAATTTCTCAAGCTTCAAATGCCCCGATTGCGGAGGCGTTCACAGCATATTCGGCGAAAGCAAGGCCGAAGAAACCGCCGCTGCTCACGGCATCGGGGCGCTTTCCAAGCTGCCTATCAATCCCAAGCTTGCCGCCGCTGTTGACGCGGGCATGATAGAGCTTTTCGAACAAGAAGAGATAAACCCTGTAGCAGAAGCGATAGATAAGCTTCTTGACTGAGAAAAAGCCATGACAAAAAAGCGACGTATATTTTTAAGAATTATCTTTGTATTAACTCTTATCAACCTGGTGCTTTCGGTTCTCGGCATATTTTTCGGAGACGCCGAGCCTGTGTATTATATCTTCACATCTCTTGCGTGCTTTGGTATGATGGCCATAATGTTCGTGCCGATATTTACGCATAAGATTTTCAGGGTAAAAATACCAAGCTCGCTCTACATCGTATTCGTTGTGTTCTGTTACTGCGCGATCATCCTCGGAGATGTGCAGGACTATTTCGGAACGTATAAGCACTGGGATACGATGCTCCATTTCTCATCGGGAATGATGCTTGCCGTTTTCGGCTTTATCCTGGTAAACACGCTTAACAGTACAAAAAAAGGCAACGTGCGCCTGAGCCCGTTTTTTGTGGCGGCAACTGCGTTTTGCTTTGTCATGACGATACAGTCGCTTTGGGAGATCTGCGAATTTCTCTCGGATGAATGGTTTGGTCTTAACGCCCAGACTTATATGGTAACAGGCAGCTCGTTCGGTTCTCCTGACGGAGAGATGCTCGTCGGTCACGAAGCCCTTCGCGATACCATGGAGGATTTTATGCTTGACGGCTTAGGCGGACTGATAGTCTCGGTAATCGGGTATATCAACCTTAAAAAGGGTAAATCGGGGTTTGCCGACGCCGAGCTCCAGAAGATTGAAGAATCGGATGAAAAAGAACGATCCGAAAAAAGTAAAAAACAAGCAAAAGACAGAGCCTGAAATCATTTGATGCCGCTCTGCCGTAATATAAAAGCCGCAAATGTTTTCACATCGGACATTGCGGCTTTTTGTCTTGCTGTAAAAAAAGTTACCCGCAGTACTTGAAAACCGAAATAAGATATGCTATAATACAAAGCGGAATGTGTGATATGACCATACTAACCGGGGAGTCAGCGGTGCCTTGTTACCTGCAACCCGCTATAGCAGGGGTGATATGCCATTTGAGGGCGGTTCATGTACAGCCGCGCGGTTC
>CAZVSW010000190.1:0-3001 GCA_964630005.1 uncultured Ruminococcus sp.
GCGCCTTTTTCCATGATTCGCTGTGCCGCTTCAAAATCTTCTCGGCTGACGAGGGCTTCGTGCGTGTTCTCGTGAATGTACTGTTCCTCCCGATTGGTATAATATGGCTTCATATTCTTATATAAAGCAGATCGCACCTTGCCGAGAACCGTATTACCAATGTAAACTTCGTTTTTCAGCATACCGAGTACCCTGTTAGCAATCCACAAGCCTTCGCCGGAACGTGGTTTGTAGGAACCGGGAGACGGAACATGAAGATCATTCAACCGATGGGCAATCTCTCCGGGACCGTTATCCGAGAGATACCATTTGAAAATGATCTGCACGATAGGCGCAGTTTCGGGATTCGGTATCAGTTTGTTGTCCTCCTTATTCAGCGCATATCCGTATGGCACGCTGACGATCTTCCGATCTCCCAGCCGACTGTGCAGTTCAAAGGATGCTGCCTGTTTCTTGGAAAAGTCCCTTGCGTACATGGCGTTAACCATATTCTTGATAGGCAGCGCCAAGCTGTTTCTGTCCTCCTGCCGACTGCTGTCGAAATCATCGGTGAGGGCAATGAACCGCACACCGAGCTTGGGGAAGATATTTTCTATGTAATTTCCGGTTTCGATCAGGTTGCGACCGAACCGGGATAAATCCTTGACCACGATGCATTGGATTTTACCGCTGTAAACATCGTCCATCAAGCGAGTAAATTCAGGTCTTTCAAAATTCGTCCCGGAGAAGCCGTTGTCTACATATGTTTCAGTTAATTCCATTTCTGGATTATCTCCAATGAATTTATGCAGCATGGAAATCTGCGTGCCGATGGAGCTGTCGCCGTCTTTCTCACGCGACAAACGCGTATATGCCGCCGTCCGCAGGCGTGGTGCAGTTATAATAGCATTCGGTTCTTGCTCAACGGTGAGTTGATTTTCTTTTCTTCTGCTTGTTCTTGCCATAGACTAACCTCTTAATTTTAACTTCTTCATCATGGCTCGGCACTGTTTCAACTCGGATTCCAGCGTATCGAAATTGTCATGTTTCTTTAACATCTCCTGAAATATCTCTTTCTGCCGTACCTCATACCACGGCAGGTCGTGCACCTTGATGCTTTTACCTTTTCTCTCTGATGTTCCCCGATGTGGTATTTCACCTTTTTCAAGATACTTGATTTGCGACTGTGCGATACGAAAGCGTTCACAACAAGCGTTAAGGTATTCGGCAAGGTCTGTTTCGCCGGCTTCAAGAATAATAACCCGAAATCCCGTCGGAAGCATGACATGTTCGATAAAGTCTGCCGCCGCATGAATCGTAGTTCCGAAACAAAAGAGACTGTCAAGAATCAGCACATCAAACTCCCGGTGAATCGCGTCTTCACAAAGCTGCTTGTATACTGTCGTTTCTCCGATGCCGTTATCACTGTAAATCCGGGTGAGGATGAGTCCCTTTTTTATTACAAATTCTTGAATGTGTTTTTTCTGAATCTCCATGTCAATTGGCGGAATGCGTTTACTCTCCGGCAATATCTCCATGCTATCCATTGCTTTGACATATCCGACATAGCAAAGCTTGCGTAGTTCTTTCTTCATATTACCGCCTCTATCTCCTCGCACCGCTGTTCCATGCGCTGGCGGCACTCTTCCGCAAAAGCAAGGTAGTTTGCCATTTCGTCGCTGTGACGGAAGACGACCTCAATCTGCTCCTTGCTGTGGATCACGATTCTGTCAATTAAAGTGATCACGGTATTGCGGTCGAGCTTCTCTATTCCCGCCGCCGACTTGAAGTTTTCCATCCACACTGCGTTGGTCTCCTGACTGTCAAGCACCGCCTGTCTGCTGGCTTCGAGGTCGGCTTTACGCTTTCTAGCCGCCTCTGCTTTTTCCGAAAACCGTGCGCTCATATCGATGTACTCCTCCTGGCTAACGATGCCGTCTCGCATATCCTGATACAGCCTTGTTTTCAGATCAAGAAAGCGGCGTTCTTCCTCCTCTGTTTCCTCAATCTGTCTGTCGTAAAACTGCACACGGATTGTTCCTTCAGGCTGTCGGCGCACTTGCTCCATGACACGCTCGGCTTCTGTGAGGACGGATATCTGATTCTGCACAGCTCGCAGAACGATTGGCTCAATCAGATGCTCCGGCATATTGTGCGGCGTGCAACTCCGGCTATGCACATATGAGGAACAAATATAGCTGTGCTTCATTTCCCCGGATTTGTTCTTGTGGGAGTTCCGGCGTATCATGTTCTCCCCACAGCACTCGCATTTGAGCAGTCCGCTAAATAGGTAAAGCTGAGTTTCATGCGGTGAAGTCCTTGTATCCAGGTTCATCAACTCCTGCACCGCCAAGAAGATCTGTTTCGGGATGATCGGCTCATGCGTTCCATCCACCTTAATCCATTCGGACTCTTCAACGGGACGAATCTCCTTGATTTTGTAATTGATCTTCTTTTGTTTATTCTGCACCATGGTGCCGGTGTACATCTCGTTACGAAGAATCCTAAGAATGGTGCTGATAGACCATTTCCCGTCCGGCAGACTGCTAAAACCACTGTTGTAATTAAAACCGCACATCCGCTTGTATACTTTCGGTGGCAAAATGCCATGCTCATCAAGATGTGATTTTATTCTAAGCAGGTTATATCCGCTCAGCTTCATGTGAAAGATTTGGCGAACAATCTCAGCGGGATATTCGTCGATAACGAGATGATTTTTATTCGCTTCGTCTTTCTTATAACCGTAGGTAGCAAAACTGCCGATGAACTGCCCGCTTTTGCGCTTATTGTCAAGACTGCTTCGAATCTTCATGGAAATATCCCGGCAGTAGGCATCGTTAAAGATATTTTTGAAAGCGATAAGCAACTGCCCGGATTCATCATCCTTCGATGAATCGTAGTTGTCTAAAATAGAAATGAAGCGGATTCCCAGCATTGGGAAGATCCGCTCCAAATAACGTCCTGATTCAATATAGTTTCGTCCAAGCCGCGATAGGTCTTTGACGATGATGCAGGTGAACTT
>CAZVSW010000191.1:0-2992 GCA_964630005.1 uncultured Ruminococcus sp.
TATGATGAGATCTATGCGGCAGCAGATTATATCACCCTCCACATCCCCGCAACGCCCGAAACAAAGGGTCTGATCAATGCCGACGTCATTTCCAAGATGAAGGACGGCGTTCGTATCGTAAATCTCTCAAGAGGCGACATTGTAAATACTGCCGATATGGTAGCCGCACTTGAAAGCGGAAAGGTCGCCGCATATGTCACCGACTTCCCCAGCGACGAGCTTATCGGTGTAAAGGGCGCTGTTCTTATTCCCCATCTCGGCGCTTCCACTCCGGAATCCGAGGATAACTGCGCTGTTATTGCCGCAGACGAGCTTATGGATTACATTGAAAACGGCAACATCCGTTTCAGCGTAAACTATCCGTCCATCTCACAGCCGAGACAGACAAAGCACCGTCTCCTCGCCCTTCACGAAAACATCCCCGCAATGCTCGCACAGATCTCCACCGTGCTCGGCGACGACAACATCAACATCGAATCTATGACCAACAGATCCAAGGGTAACTATGCCGCTTCTATATTTGATACGGACAACGAGATTCCCGCATCCGTCATTGAAGATGTCAAGAAGATAAGCGGAATTGTTAAAGTAAGAACATTTTAATCAATTTTGCAGGGCAAAATATTAAAATAAAAAGCTGAATAGGCTGCTGCAAAAAGTTGCGGCAGCCATTTTCATTTTATGCCTGGAGGAGCTTGTATGTACCGCATAATGCTTGTGGAAGACGACAGAGGAATCGCCGAAGCCATTGTAAAGCAAGGAAAATGCTGGGGCTATGAAGTGATATGCGCCGCCGATTTCAAGGACGTCATGAAAACATATAACAGCTGCGAGCCGCACCTTGTGCTCATGGATATCACTCTTCCGTTTTTCGGAGGATATCACTGGTGTCAGGAGATCCGCCGCATCTCAAGCGTTCCGATAATATTCATTTCATCTGCCGCAGATAACATGAATATTATCATGGCGATGAATATGGGCGCAGACGATTTTATATCCAAACCGTTTGACCTTTCGGTCCTCACGGCAAAGATTCAGGCGATGCTTCGCCGCACATATAACTTCGGCGCCACGCCCAAGACGATAGAACACAAAGGTGCGATTTTGAACCTCGGAAGTCAGACCCTGACCTTTGAAGACAAGAAGATCGAACTCACCAAAAACGAATATCGCATTTTAGCTACACTGATGGAAAATATCGGCGTCGTGGTAAGCCGCGAAAAGCTTATGGAAGCGCTTTGGGACACCGACAGCTTTGTTGACGAAAACACCCTCACCGTCAACATCAACCGCCTCAGAAAAAAGCTTGAAAATGCCGGTATATGCGATTTTATTGCCACCAAATTCGGCGTAGGATATATCATCGGGTAACTAACATGATGCTGTTTTTAAGATATATCAAAGATAAATTTCCATATATATTACTCTTTCTCATCATTGAAGCGATCTATAATTTCACGTTTTCGCTTTTTGACTTTCCGATGGAAGCCGTGCTTTATCCGTCGGCGCTTGCCGTAATAGTTGCATTTACATTTTTTATCGTAGGCTTTTCAAAAACCAAACGCAGGCATACGTTGATCACCGAAGTAATGAATTTCTCGGGCGACACCGCCGCTTCCATGCCGCGTCCCAAATCGATATACGACAGGGATTATACACAGATAATCGAAACGCTTTGCAGTGAGATCAAGGCGGGAGAGACGCTTGCCTCCTCAAAGTATAACCGTATGGTCGATTACTATACCATGTGGGCGCACCAGATCAAAACTCCGATATCATCAATGCGTTTGCAGCTCCAGCAAGAAGATTCGCCGCTTTCGCGTGCGCTTAGCTCAGACCTGCTTCACATTGACCAATATGCAGATATGGTTCTTGCCTTCATGCGGCTGGATTCCGACACCACGGATTATATTCTTAAGGAATACAGTCTCGACCGCATGATAAGATGCGCGGTGAAGAAATATGCCTCCGAATTTATCCTCAGGCAGATCAGGCTGGATTACGAAACGACCTCCGCTTCGGCGGTTACGGATGAAAAGTGGCTCACCTTCGTTATTGAGCAGCTCATTTCCAACGCTCTGAAATATACGCCGGAAGGCTCGGTCTCGATATATGTTGAAAAGCCGAAAACGCTGTGTATCGCGGACACGGGTATCGGAATACTTCCCGAAGACCTTCCGAGAATCTTTGAACGCGGCTACACGGGCATAAACGGCCGCGCCGACCATAAGGCGACCGGCATAGGTCTATACCTCTGCAAACGCATATGCGAAAGCCTCGGTCACCGGATAACCGCCTCTTCAAGCGAAAACGGCACTGTGATGCGCATCGATCTGTCACAGGTACGCCACGACGAGTGACATTTATGTAAGAATTGAACGGGAAAATGTTAGCATCTTCTATGGAGCGCATTTTCCCTTTTTGATATAATAGCGGATGTCAGGAGGAAACAATTATGAGTTTACTTGAAGTCAGCAATCTAAAAAAAATCTATACTTCACGCTTCGGTGCGACCCGCGTTGAAGCACTTAAAAACATTACTTTTTCCGTTGCGGCCGGCGAATACGTCGCCATCATGGGCGAATCGGGCTCAGGCAAGACCACACTGCTCAATATTCTTGCAGCACTTGACAAACCGACAAGCGGCAACGTCATACTCGCCGGGCAGGATATCACTGCCGTGAAAGAAGCGCAGCTTTGCGATTTCAGACGCGATAATCTGGGATTTGTATTTCAGGAATTCAATCTGCTTGATACGCTATCGGTGGAAGACAACATTCTTCTTCCGCTTGTACTTGCAGGAAAACGCTACGGCGAAATGAACAGCCGTCTGCTCAATGTGGCAAATCAGCTGAAGATCTCAACGATACTGAAAAAATTTCCTTATGAGATCTCGGGCGGGCAAAAACAACGTGCAGCCGTCGCCAGAGCGCTTGTCACCCTGCCGAAGATCATTCTCGCGGACGAACCGACGGGGGCTCTCGATTCAAAG
>CAZVSW010000192.1:0-2939 GCA_964630005.1 uncultured Ruminococcus sp.
TCAAAAGCGCAGCTTTTGTGGAGCGGCGATAAGCGCGAGGAGGAAAGGGGTCTTATAGGGGAAAACGTAGTTTGCCCCTATAGGCGGAGCGTAAGCGACGCCCCGAAAGAGGGGCTAACGGGGAGAAAACGCGCCGCAGGCGTGTTGTCGCCCCGTCACAATCAAATTCGGACGTTTACTTGACTTACCCGTCGGTTTGTGATACAATACAAACGTATATAAACAAGAAAAAGGAGTCCGCTTCGTGGGAATCATAAATGTTCTTGACACACAAACTTCAAATATGATCGCCGCCGGCGAGGTCGTCGACCGTCCCGCATCAGCCGTTAAGGAAATGCTGGAAAATTCTGTCGACGCCGGCGCGAAGAACATTTCCGCCGAGATAAAGGGCGGCGGAATGACATTTATTTCCGTTTCGGACGACGGCAACGGTATCATGCGTGACGACCTGCCGAAAACCATCCTCCGCCACGCCACGAGCAAGATAAAAACCGGCAGCGACCTTGACGGAGTCCGCACACTCGGCTTCCGGGGCGAAGCGCTGGCGGCGATTTCGTCGGTCTCGCTCCTTCAGATCATCTCCAAACGCAAAAGCGACACCTTCGGCAGTCGTCTTTCCTGCGACGACACAGGGGTAGAGCTTTATGAGACGGGCTGTCCCGACGGCACGACCGTCATTGTGCAAAACCTTTTCTATAACGTCCCCGCCCGCCGCAAATTCATGAAAAAAGACAGCTCCGAAGCTTCGGCATGCCTTGCCGTATGTGAAAAGCTGGCGCTTTCGCATCCTGAGATCTCGGTTTCATTTTCCAGCGACAACGTGCGAAAGTTCAAGACCTCCGGCGACGGCAAGCTCTATTCGGCGATCTATACCCTTTACGGCGCGGAGTTTGCGCGCACGCTGCTGCCTGTCGATTATGAGCAGGACGGCGTTTCAGTGTACGGATATATTTCCAAGCCCGAATCCCCTCGCGGCAGTCGCAACATGCAGTCATTTTTTGTAAATAACCGCTATGTCCGTTCAAAAACCGTGCAAGCGGCAGTTGAAGAGGCATACCGTTCATATATTCCGTCGGGCAAGTTCCCCGCGGCACTGCTTTTTGTCTCCGTTGCGCCGACTGCGGTCGACGTGAACGTGCACCCCGCCAAGACAGAAATCAAATTTGCCGATGAGCGCACCGTATTTTCGGCAGTGCACTATGCGGTGCTCGGCGCTCTTTCGCCAAAACCCTATAGCACCGTTTCAGAAGCGCCGCAAAAAGCCGTGAATAAGCCGCAAACAGAGCTTTCCGCCCCAAAAACGACCGTAAATCAACCTGCCGCCCCGCGCGTAACAGCCTCCGCGCCGGCAAGCGTTTCAAAAGTTAACACACAAGCCGCCAGATTGCTGTTCGACCCGAAGATCGCCGATAGCGAGCTTACCCCGATCGAAATAAACTCCTCGCCCGTAATGTCGCTCAACGAACCCCCCGCCGAGCCTACACAAGCCGAACAGCCGGCCTTCGCTGTGCAGACCGAAGACAAAGCCGACATGCCGGAACAGACCTCGCTTGTTTGCGAAGAAAAAGAAAACCCTCTGCCGCAGTTTACTGTCGTCGGCGAAGCCTACCATACATATATAATCGTCGAAATGGCGGACAAACTGCTCATAATCGACAAGCACGCCGCGCACGAACGGCTCTTGTACGAAGAACTCAAAGGGCGCAACAGTTCGCCCTCGCAGGAGCTTTTGTTCCCGGTTACGTTGGCGCTTACTCCTTCAGAATGCGGAATACTTTTGGAAAACGCCGGACTGCTTAAAGAATATGGCTTTGTGCTCGAACCGTTCGGAAGCGGCTATGCCGCCGTACGCGCCGTACCTGCCAGGATGGCGGATATAAACGGGCTTTCTCAGATACTCGAAGGCTTCGCGCACGATCTCGCCGAAGCAAAGGCGCTTCCGTTTAGCGAAAAGGTCGACAAGGCGCTTTACACCATGGCCTGCAAGGCCGCCATAAAGGCCGGCGACCGCACACATGCCGACGACGCGGAATATCTTGTCCGCCGTATATTCGAGACCGGCGTCAGATACTGCCCGCACGGCAGACCGTTCATCAAGGAGCTTCCGCTCCGCACCTTAGAAAAATTCTTTGACAGATAGGAGAAGCTCCATGCCATTCAAACTGATAAAAACCGAAGGCGCTGCCAGACGCGGCGAATTCACCACCGTTCACGGCGTGATACAAACGCCGGTGTTTATGAACGTCGGCACGTCCGCCGCTATAAAGGGCGGCGTCTCCACGCTCGACCTCAAAAACATCAAATGCCAGGTCGAGCTTTCAAACACATATCATCTGCACGTACGTCCCGGCGAGGACGTCATATACAAGCTTGGCGGAATTCACAAATTTTTCAATTGGCAAAAGCCCGTCCTCACCGATTCGGGCGGATTTCAGGTCTTTTCACTCGCCAAGCTGAGAAACATATCCGAGGAAGGCGTTCACTTTCAGTCGCACATGGACGGCGCGCACGTCTTTATGTCGCCCGAAGTATCCATGCAGATCCAGTCAAAGATCGCCTCGACCATTGCAATGGCGTTTGACGAATGCCCTTCCTCTGTCGCCGACAAATCATATATCCGCGCAAGTATCGACCGTACAACGCGCTGGCTTCAGCGCTGTAAGACCGAAATGGCACGGTTGAATTCTCTTGAAGAGACGATCAACCGCGACCAACTGCTTTTCGGCATCGGTCAGGGCGGCGTTTATAAGGATCTCAGAATTGAGCACGTCAAGACCATCAACGAATTCGATCTGCCCGGCTATGCCATCGGCGGACTTGCCGTCGGCGAGGAAGCCGAGGTAATGTACGACGTGATCGAGGCGGTAGAGCCATATATGTTCAAGGACCGCCCGCGCTATCTTATGGGCGTCGGCACTCCCGTGAATATTCTTGAAGGG
>CAZVSW010000193.1:0-2899 GCA_964630005.1 uncultured Ruminococcus sp.
CAGGGCGAGCTGCGTTTTCTCAGCAGCCTTCAGAACGTTATAGACGGTATGCGCATATGGCATTCACGCTATCTCGCCGAACTGAAAAAGCTTAACCATCCTGTCGGCGAATATTTTGAAAACGTCCCCTTTTCAAAGCCGTCATCCTTCAAAGAAGCGCTTCAGAGCCTTTGGTTTTGCTTTTCATTCACAAGATTCCTCGGAAACTGGCCCGGAATCGGACGTATTGACAAGATACTCGGACCGTATCTTGAAGCCGACCTGAAAAGCGGAGCAATAACACGTGACGAAGCGCGCTTGCTGCTTGCCGGATTCTTTGTAAAAGGCTGCGAATGGATACGCTCAAAGGGCGCTATGATAAGCGGCGATGCTCAGCATTACCAGAATCTTGTGCTCGGCGGTCTGAATGAGGACGGAAACGACACCGTCAACGATGTATCGTATCTCATACTCGACGTTCTCGAAGAGCTCCCTATCGGCGATTTTCCCGTTTCTGTCAGACTGAGCGACAAAACACCCGAGGCTTTTAAAAAGAGAGTAGCGGAAGTAATACGCTACGGCGGCGGTGTTCTTGCGGTTTATAACGAAAGACAGGTACTCAAAACACTTTGCGAATACGGCTATCCCGAAAAAGAAGCGTTCAGATACGCCAATGACGGCTGCTGGGAGGTTCAGGTACCCGGCGCAACATGCTTTATTTATCATCCGTTCGACTGTCTTAAAATATTGCTGGACGATACGCTCGGTCTCGGAAAAGACAGCCTCCCGACCTATGAAACCTTTGACGAGCTCAAAAACGATTACTTCGAAAAACTTGCCGAGTTTACCACCAGATATACCGAACAAAGCTGTATCGGCGACAGATTCGTCAAAAACAGTGACGGCGAGTACGTCCACTCGTTGACAACAGAGTCTTTCCCGTGCAGCGCCGCGTCGCTTTTAGAAAACGACTGCATCGGACGCGCCAAGGGCTATTTTTCGGGCGGAACAGAATATATGGTGGTCTCTCCGCATATAGGCGGCGTTCCCGACGCGGCAAACAGCCTTTACGCGCTCAAAACCCTTGTTTACGACGAAAAGAGACTGACACTTAGCGAACTGCTCACGCTGCTCAAAAACAACTGGGAAGGCGGCGAAGCGCTGCGCGCCTACGCTTTCAACAAACTGAATTATTACGGCAGCGGCGACTGCGAAAAAGACGGCGCAGGCGATCTGGCGGCGCAGATACTTTCGTGCTTTGCGGAAGCGACCCTTGAAGTTGACAAAAAAGCACCGCTTATGACTCCTCCAGGAGTTTCCACCTTCGGCAGACAGATCGAATGGGCACCGTCACGCAAAGCTGTGCCGTTTGGTAAATACGCCGGAGACATACTCTCGGGCAACCTCTCGCCCACACCCGGCACAGACCACGACGGCGCGACCGCAGTCATTGCCGCATACGGCAACCTGCCGCACACAAAGCTCGCCGGCAGCTCGGCTCTCGACGTTTCGCTTATTCCCGATACGGTCAGCGGCAGCAACGGCGTTGAAGTGATACTCTCACTGCTCGACGGATTCATAGAAACCAACGGCTTCTTCATGCAGCTTGACGTTGCCGACGCCAACGTGCTGCGCGAGGCACAGAAAAACCCCGAAGCATACCGTTCGCTTTCGGTACGCGTATCAGGCTGGAACGCGCGCTTTATAACTCTTGATCAACACTGGCAGGACATGGTGATACAACGCATAGAAGGTGGCGTCAATTGAAAATAACCGCCATTCAGCGCTGTTCTACGCATGACGGTCCCGGTCTTCGCACCGTCGTTTTTGCAAAAGGCTGTCCGCTTCGCTGCTTTTGGTGTCATAACCCAGAAACACGCGAGACAAAAACAGAGCTCATGTTTTCCGAATCGCTATGCATGGGCTGCGGAGCATGTAAAACCGCGTGCAAAAACGGCGTTCACAGCTTTTCGGACGTTTCGGGCTGTCACGGCATTGCGCGTGAAAAATGTATTTCATGCGGCAATTGCAGCAAAGAATGCCCCGGAGGAGCATTGGAGCTTTCCGCAAAGGAAATGAGCGTTGATGAGATCTTTCGCGAAATAAAAAAAGACGCCGTATTCTTCAGGCGCGGCGGCGGAGTGACCCTTTCTGGCGGTGAGCCGCTTATGCAGTATGACGAAGCGATCAGACTGCTTGCGCTGTGCAAGCAGAACGGAATTTCAACAGCCGTTGAAAGCTGCGGCGAGTTTAAAAGCGATATGATCACAGATCTCGCCGAGGTTTGCGACTTTCTGCTGTTTGACTGGAAGATATCCGACCATGAGCTTCACAAGCGCTGTACAGGACGTTCAAACGAAAACATCCTTCAGAATCTGAAAAAGGCCGCGGCGCTTAACATGAATATAACGCTGCGCTGTATCATTATCGAGGGGATCAACACCTGCGACAGCCATTACGATACGATCGCAGCTATTGCTTCAACTATTACAAACCTGCGCGCAGTCGAGCTGCTTCCATATCATCGGTTCGGCGCGGCAAAAGCGCTTCAGCTCGGAATGACCGACAACACATCCGAGAAGCTCATTCCGTCTGCCAAAACACTTGCCTATGCTTGCGAACGCATTTCTGATCAGATACCAAACGCGCCGGTAAACATATCATAAAAAATAATATCCGCAGACAGAGTACGCTTTGTCTGCGGATACTTTTGTTTAAAAAAGAAAAGACGATCAAAAACGACCGTCTTTTAGTGGAGCGGATTACGGGGTTCGAACCCGCTACCTCCACCTTGGCAAGGTGGCGCTCTACCAAATGAGCTAAATCCGCATCTGTGCTGCCTTTATGGTGCCTCCGGTCGGAATTGAACCAACGACACGAGGATTTTCAGTCCTCTGCTCTACCAACTGAGCTACAGAGG
>CAZVSW010000194.1:0-2879 GCA_964630005.1 uncultured Ruminococcus sp.
TGTCATAAAATCGTCCTTTCATTAGCCCGTAGAACGCCCTGTAAGGCGTTTGCGGCATTTCCGAGTGTAATTTTATGTTCATTTTTTATCCCTCTTAAAACGCGAATATGAGCCGTTTACGGCGACGCTATATATCAAGCGTTATCTCCCTCGTTTCGGGAGCTATTTTACCGCTCACCGAAAAACAATATCTGTCTTGCGCCAAGTCCTCTGTTACCGCTTCGAGTTTCAGCGAGTTTACCGACTCGTTGGGAAATGCGTTATAAATTATCTGCTTGATGATCGCCCACGCCTCTTGCCACGGAATATCCAATGGGATGGTGGTCGAGTAGTTTACGGACGGACGTTTTTGCGGGTTCTCCGAGCTGTGTGTTACGGACATAGGCTCAATGGTTATGGTCGTGTTCATTGTGCATACTCCTTTCCTGCTGCAAATTCGTATTGATCTGATTGTTTATGTCATACCCCTTGTTGGGTTTAAACCCCATGGAACGCATAATCTTGTCGGCAAGCTGACGCGCTTGTATCAGCACGGCTTTCGCAAAATTTTTCTTCTCGGTTTCAAGTGATTTTTTCTCAATTTCAAGAGCCTTCCGTTCCTCACTAAGCGCTTTGGATTTTTCGGAGAGTTCTCTTTGAGCGGCGGCAATTTTGGTCGCCATGCGCGTCTGTTGCTCCTCTTTTTGTGCGACATCCTGCTCACGTTGAAGAACTGCCTGTGCCGCCAAAATTTGCTTGTCCTGCTGCAACTCATCTTCGGTTTTTGCAACTTCCTTTTCGCCGAAAATTCCCTTGACTTTTTTCGTCGTCGATGGCGTAATGGATTGAACAAAATCGTCGTTTTCCTTTTTGATTTTTTCCAGCCCTTGCCTTGCCTTTAACTCCTCGACAGTTCGCCCGTGTTCGCCTTTTTCGCCTGTTAAATATGCTACTCCGAAGTGTTCTTGACACATTCTGTCGATAGCGTTATTCAGTGCCGAAAATCTGGCTTTCGTCATGCAGTTTTTGCCGTTGATACCGATGCGCTGTTCTCCCGTTTTTTTATCCCGCCATTCAGCAAAGGCGGCGACTAGCGTATGACCGTGTATCAAACTCATTTGCTCCTTGCCGTCCTTGATATACAAATGCTGTTCGTCAAAGTGACCGCATGTTCCCCCAACATTCTCAGTGCCGAAAAAGTCTTCAAACGTCCTGTGCGCTAACCGCAGGAACTCCTCGGCTTTTCCTTTTTCGGCTACCTCTTGCGGCACAGGCGTTTCCAACATTACACAGGTAATGCGCCTGTCTCCCATATCCCTCTTTGGCGGGTGTTTCTTATCAACTTCTCTGATACGAGCCTTGACTTTTTCGTACATCGGAACATAATCTTCCGCCCCGATGTACACGTTCAGATGCGACTTGCTTTTGTCGATATCCTTATTGGAGTGATTGCGCTCAACTCGGTCGCTCCTCCCAAAATGGACAC
The DNA here is from genome assembly GCA_964630005.1 of uncultured Ruminococcus sp. Classification (GTDB taxonomy): domain Bacteria; phylum Bacillota; class Clostridia; order Oscillospirales; family CAG-382; genus UBA1206. The sequence continues at coordinate 1,466 of CAZVSW010000194.1, forward strand.
GCATTGCCCCCGCTTTTTGTGTGGTCGCTTTCTCCCAGTTTACGCTTGCCATGCCCTTTCTCCTTTCTGTGATTATGGGGTGCAGGGGCGCAGCCCTTGCCCCTCGGAGAGCGCCGCCTTAACGTAGTTAAGGTATAAGGCGCAATACTTTGCCCCTACGCCACAAACGCTGAAATTTAGGGGCGAAGGATTGCTGCGGCGAAGTCCGCAAAAACGCTCCCATACGGCTTTCTTATGCGATTTGTGTTTTCTCTTGCTAACTCGCTGTGCTTTTGGTGAAATGCTGAAAATGGTTGCAGGTATATCAAGATATACTTGCGCGGTTACTTCCCCTCGTTCCGTAATTCCGACTTGTATTTGTAATACGTTTTTCTGGACAATCCTGTTAAACGTATCACGTCTGGGTCGCTCAACATACCATTGAAATCCTTGCTGCACTCCAAGATTTTTTGCATGGCAGGAGCTTTCTTTTTGACGGTAAGCTTGCGCCCTTTCTGTTGTCCGATCTGCTTGCCATTGCGCCTTGCTGTTTCAATCCCCTCGCGCGTCCTTTGACGTAAGTCCGTGACCTCTTTTTCGGATTGTTCAAATGCAAGTTCAATTTGCCGTCTAGCAAGCAGTTTTAGCACCTTGTTAGTTGCGGAGATGTAGATGTCCGCTATCTCATTCCCGACGCTCTCAATGCCGTTCTGAAGCGCATGGCGATACATCTCGGTGTTGATATGTGGTTCTTTGAGAAAAACCAAATTAACGCCTTTATCGAACAACTCCAGATACGTTGCAACACCCTCATCAGAGTTGCGTGACATTCGGCTGACGCTGTCAAAAATGATCGTATCACCTTCGCGAATTTTGCCAAGCAGCGACTGCCATTTAGGACGGTGCTGTGTTGTGCCCGTATATACTTCCCTCACTATCAAGGCGGACTTATCATAGTCCAAGATATTTCGTTCCTGCCGATCTATGTTTTGTTTGCCTGTGCTGATACGGCAATAGCCGTAGGTCATTTCCATATCAAAATCTCCTTCCAAAAAAATTTACCGACCGTCTATTTTTCCACTACAATATTTTTCTGCGTAATCAGATATCTGCGCAATTTTACTACCGCAAGATGTAACGGTAGATTTACGCGGACATTTTCGTCCAAAAGTTTTCACTTTGGGTAAACATCATGCTGCCTCGCTCTTATCCTTGCCCCTGCTCCGCTCGCAAATTTTCTTCCAAATGAAACCGATACTCTGGAAATAAGGTTGGTAAGGGTCAACCACGTCTCGATCATCCCATGAGCCTATGTAAATTTCCTCATCCATCACGCCGATAAGCGTGACTGCTCCCCGATCCTCGAAATACTCAAGGTCGGCAACACCCCGATATTTTCCAATGCACCCCGCTGCAACTTCATCGGATACATCAA
>CAZVSW010000195.1:0-2839 GCA_964630005.1 uncultured Ruminococcus sp.
TCGAGCGCCACAGATCGCAGATATGCTATTATTGCCGTGCGGTAAGTAAGATAACCGGAAAAAAGGTCGGCAGATGCGTGTTGTATTCGTTTGCACTTGGCAAAGAGATCGATGTGGAGGTTATAGAATGAGCGCGGCATGTTGTCGTGAAGCGCGAAAACAATAGTTTGACATGAAAAGTGCGGCTGTCTTAAAATAACAGCCGCATTTTTATCGGATTAGAATATTAACTTCTGATTTTCCTGATCGAAAAGGCGGTGCAGGCTGCAAGCATAGCTATTATCAAAAGCGCTGTGATACCATTGTCCGCAGTAGAAGGACTTTCCACGCTGTTTGACGCTTCGCTGTTGGCGCTAGATTCTTCTGCTACCGACGATTCTTCGCTTTCGGAAGATTCTTCAGCTGAAGAAATGTTTTCGGATGATTCTTCTTTTGAAGACTCTTCAGGCTCTGACGATTCTTCTGCCACAGAGGATTCTTCGATCTGTGAAGATTCTTCGGGTGCAGATGATTCTTCAACTTCTGATGATTCTTCGGGGGCAGAAGGTTCTTCGGCTTCTGTCTTGCGCTGTTCATATCCGCAGCTTTCGCACGAACGAAGCATAGAGCCGTTTGCAAGCGTTTTCCATTCGGTAAATGAGTGCCCGTTCGGCATTGTTGAATAGGTTGCAAGTATCTCGCCGCAAAGCGTGCAACGTTGTACCATAAGTCCGCCGTAAATACAGTTAGCTTCGCTTTCGCATTTGTATTCGCCCGCTTTGTGTCCCGTTCCTTTTACCGTAACCGTTATCGTTTTGGAAACGCTGTTTTCGCCAAGAGGTCCGGGATCCATAAGGAAGCCGCCGTCTTCGATCTGTGCATCGCTGTAAGCGACTGTCAGGGTGAGGTTGACGACTGTATCGCGCTCTGCCCGGGTGATTTTGCCGTCATTCGAGATAACTGCGGTATTATCGGACGTCCAGCTGCCGATGATGTAGTAATAATAAGCGTCTTCGAAATCAAAGCTTAGGTTCAGATCGCGTTTGACGCTGTCGGCGGCATTGTTCATACCTTTGATCGCGCTGAAACTGCCGAATTCATCAGCTATATCACAAAGTCTTTCCTGACGGGTGCAGATATGTTCGGGAACAATGAATTCAAAATAGGTGTCTACTGTTTGTTCATATTCGCCGAGCGAAAGCCTGATATATACGCACCACACCTCTCCGCCGTAATCTTCATCGATCTTGGCGGTGTTGACGGCAGTATAGTTTATATCGCCGTTTTTCGAAATGACCCTGAAATCATCAGGCATATCGCTAATTGAGCGGATATGCTCAAACTCGCTGTTATAGCGCCAATCATAGTCGCTTTTTACAGAAACAACGCTGACTTTGATATCACTGTATTTTACGTCGTATTTCCGCAGAAGCTGTTCTATATATCCGCACACGTTTGTATCGTCATAGTTTGAATCTATATCCCACGGGGTGAAATACGGTTCATCATCGATCTCGCGGAGGTTGCCGGTAAACTCATTTACCGCAAAGCCTTCGCCCGATATGCGGAAAAGCCGGTCGCCTGCGTCCTTAAGCAGCTGTTCGGTCTCGCTTAAAAGGGCGACGGTGATGACATATCCGTCGTTTTTAAGCTTAGTATCCGTAGCGTTGAATGTCTTCTGAACCTTGACATATCCATCTGCTTCAACTATATAGCAGTACTGACCGAATTTGATGTTGTACTTTCCCTCATCGTCGGGAAGAATCGGGTTATCAAGGTCGGGCCCTTTCCACGTGTTTTTGTAAAGACCTATGACGGCGTTTTCGGGTTTTACGTTAAAAACAATCGGATATATTCGCTCGACAAGCTGAATAGTCTCTTCAAGCGAGCGGTCGGTTACGGAAAAGCCGCCTTCGGCGTACTCGCTGTCATTGCTGTAGGACGCCGAGTATGTGTATTCACCCGGGCAAAGTTCGTAATCGTAGGTATCATATCCGTATTCGTCCTGAATGGGCGTGCAGAGCTTTCCGTTCTTGTCAAACACCTTAAGAGTAGCGTAATCCGTGTTTGAACCGTTGGGACGCTTTATCCGGAATGATACGCTGTAGCCTGCTTCCAATATTACGTCAAGGGTTGAAGATTCATCAACGGTGAATACCTTTGAAAACGTCTTATATCCGTCGGCTTCGACCGTGCATATATATTCGTAGCCTGCTTTGACAGAGTAAACGCCGTTTCCGTCTGGGGTCTGTACGGTAGGAAGCTTGACATTTGTCGCAACTGTTACGCGGGCTTCTATCGGGTTGCCGCTGCCGTCTGTCACATTTACAGATAGCTCTACAACCGGAAGCTGGTGCTTTACCACTACCGTATAGTTTTTTTCGGCGACGATCTCACCGTCTTTGTTTTTTACCGTCTGCAAGATAGCTACGCTTTGGTCGCCTTCTTCAACAGTAGGGCGGCTATTGATTTTCAGCAGCGAGCTGTAAGAGGATTTTTGAGATATTGAGATCCACTTTGAATATTCCGGAACGCTCCACGTTGTTGTATAGCTGCTGCTGTATGACGTTCTCAGCTCTATGCTTGATATGAGAAGGTTTTGCATATAAACGGGTATGTTGTATGAACCGCTTTCGTCAGGTGAGAGCTGTTCGTTCAGCGGATATGTGGTCACTTTGAGCTGTGTGCTTTCAAGATAGCTTTCAATGGTTTCTGCGCCGGCTGTTATTGCTGTTGTGTATAAAAGCAGAATCAGTGAAAGCGTTACGGTCAGAAGAGTTTTGGCAGATCTTTTTGCCATGGTTGGTTGTCCTTTCATTTGTTATAGTATTAGCGGGGGATAAAGAAAAAAGAGCGTGAG
>CAZVSW010000196.1:0-2832 GCA_964630005.1 uncultured Ruminococcus sp.
GACGGCTCGCAGAAAAAGTTTCACGGCAAGAATGGCGAGGACGTTGTCCTTCGCGTACCTGCCGGTACGATAATCCGCGATAAACAGAGCGGAAAAGTCATGCACGATATGTCTGACGGCAAAGACTATGTTGTTTGCCGCGGCGGACGCGGAGGTTGGGGCAACAAGCATTTTGCAACAGCCACACGTCAGGTTCCGCACTTTGCCCGTTCGGGCAGGGACGGCGAGGAAGCCGAGCTTACGCTTGAACTTAAGATGATCGCGGACGTCGGACTTGTCGGATATCCTAATGTGGGAAAGTCGACGCTTCTCTCGTATATCTCCTCTGCACGTCCGAAAATCGCAAATTATCATTTTACAACATTAGCGCCGAATCTCGGCGTTGTTACAGTATATGACAAACGCTTCGTTGTTGCCGATATTCCGGGGCTTATTGAAGGCGCAAGCGAAGGAGCGGGGCTTGGATATGACTTTCTTCGCCATATCGAACGCTGCCGCCTTATCGCGCATGTATTTGATATTTCCGCGTCCGAGCGCCCCGATCCGCTTGAGGATATAAAGGTCATCAACAATGAGCTGAGAAGCTTCAGCCCGGAGCTTGCTTCGCTGCCTCAGATATTGGTCGCGAATAAGACCGATAACGGATATACGGAAGAAAATCTTGAAAAGATAAAGTCATACGCTTCTGAGCGCGGCGAAAAGCTTTTTCTAATATGCGGCGGGCTCGGCGAAGGAGTTGACGAACTTCTGAAGTCGTTTGTCAGCTCGCTCGAGGAGCTGCCGCCTCCGAAGGTGTATGAACGCGAATTCTTCGACGAGCTCACTCCTTCGGATAGCGACGCAATTGATATAACCGTTACAGACGGCGTATATGTAGTTACCGGTGACAGGCTTAAGCGGCTTTGCCGCGACATCAATTTCGACGACCGTGAATCGCTTCAATATTTCCAACGTACACTCAAGAATACGGGTGTGATCGAAGAGCTTGAAAAAAGCGGAATTCAGGAAGGCGATACTGTTGATATATACGGTATCGAATTCGATTTCGTCTATTAAAATACGGTCTCTATAAGCTTTGATGCACCGTCAGGCGAATATTGCCAGCGCTTTATATTTCCTGATGTTATGTAGTACTCATATGAGTCAAAACGCTTTCCGGATTCGACCTTGTCAATGACTACAAGCTTGATCTTCATCTTCTGCGGCAGTATGCTTTTTATAAATACCGATACGCGGTCGCCTATCTCAAGCTCGTCGCTGTACTCTGCAAGTCCTGCAAGGTTGGGCTTCAGCTCGACAAACACTCCGTAGGGTTCGATGCTTCTGACGATGCCGGTCACTGTCTGACCGACCTCGAAGCTGCCCGCGTTTTCTTCCCATGTGCCCAAAAGCTCACGGTGCGAAAGCATGATCTTACCGCTGTCGCTCTGAGCCGATTTTACAACGGCTTTGATGAATTGACCGCACGAAAACCTATCCCGCGGGTGCGATATGCGCGATACGGACATGCTGTCTATCGGAAGCAGTGAGACGATTCCGCAACCGATATCGCAAAAAGCTCCGAATTGTTCGATATGTGTTATTCTTGCGGGTATTACATCGCCTACAGAGAGCATCTCGATGTGATTGATGCGGCATTCCCGCTGTGCGGCGCGGCGCGACAGTATTATATCGTTTCCGCCGACGCCGTTGTCACGGATATCAATAATTTTAAAACACACGCTCTTGCCGACGCGGCTTATCGCGGATATCGGTTTTGCCGTTTCTCCTTCAAGAACACACTCTTCAAACGGTATTATCCCTTCAAATCCGCCTCCCAGTTCGACGTGGAGTGCATGGCTGCCGTCGCATAGAATGGCTTTGGATTCCAAAATGATTCCTTCATTAATGGCTTTTTCGATTCCGGCCGTGCTTTGTGTGTATTCCCGAAGCAGCGCACTGTTTTGCGCCATGCCCTCCGGCATGTAATCGTTCTGATGCATTTTGCGTTATCCTTCCCAGTTGTTTTATGGGCAGTAACATGTTGTCTTATCTGCCTGTTTGAATTTTATGAAAGATTGGCAATACTTATGTTCGAAAAACTCAGTCAGATAGAAAAAAAATTTTGCGCCACAGAAGAAAAGCTGTCAGATCCTGCTGTGCTGTCCGATATGACGCAGTACACTGCGCTCATGAAGGAATATTCTTCCATGAAACCTGTCGTTGACAAATACCGCGAGTATAAGACGGCGGAAAAGGATCTTTCCGACGCACGTGAATGCTTGTCCTCTTCGGATGAGGAGCTCCGCGAAATGGCTAAGGAGCAGGAGGCGGAAGCAAAAGCTCTTACCGAAAAGATCGCGGACGAGCTGAAGCTTTTGCTGCTTCCGAAAGATCCTAACGATGAGAAAAACGTTATTGTCGAGATACGCGGAGGAGCAGGCGGCGACGAGGCAGCGCTTTTTGCATATGATCTTTACCGTATGTATAATATGTACGCCGAAACCGCAGGGTTTAAGACTGAGCTGGTCTATGCAAACGAGACCGAGCTTAAGGGCTTTAAAGAAGTATCGTTTATGATAAACGGGCAGGGCGCTTATTCGCGCTTTAAATTCGAGTCGGGCGTTCACCGTGTTCAGCGTGTGCCCGAGACCGAGTCGCAGGGACGTATTCAGACGTCGACGGTTACCGTTGCCGTGCTTCCGGAAGCGGAGGACTTTGATTTTCAGCTAAACATGGACGAGCTGGAAATAACAACTCACCGCAGCGCGGGAGCGGGCGGTCAGCACGTCAACAAGACGGAATCGGCCATCCGAATCGTTCACATTCCTACCGGAATAGTCGTCGACTGCC
>CAZVSW010000197.1:0-2791 GCA_964630005.1 uncultured Ruminococcus sp.
GATTATTAATTAGAGCGTGTTCGCACTAATGAAAGATATGCGTGTGGGCATTAGTGTGAACACGCTCTGAATAAGTGACTGAGCCAAAGCGTTTTTGGCTCAGTCGTTTTTTTGATATGGAGACAGAGATGAGTTTTTAAAGCTCTTTTCTGATCTTTTCGAGCGCATTTTTTTCCAAACGGCTTATCTGCGCCTGCGATATGCCGATCTCTTCCGAAACTTCTGTCTGTGTTTTGCAAGTATAGTACCTGAGAGCCAATATGCGCTTTTCCCGCGGAGTAAGCTTTTCCATTGCCTCTTCGATAGCTATATTGGTTATCCATTTTTCATCAGTGTTTTCTTTGTCGCTTATCTGGTCAAATACATATATGCTGTCGCCGGCATCGTTATATACCGGTTCATAAAGCGAAATGGGCGCCACGATAGCGTCAAGCGCCTCCACCACAGCTTTTTCGGGCACTCCAAGCTCTTTTGCAATCTCTTTCGGAGTTGGTTCCGATTCCGCTCCGACAGAAAGCTGTTCTTTTGCTTTTATGGCTTTATATGCAAGATCTTTGAGCGATCGCGACACTCGAATCTGACTGTCATCTCTCAAAAAGCGCCGTATCTCCCCCAAAATCATCGGAACGGCATAGGTAGAGAATTTTACATCGAGATTTGTGTCAAAATTGTCAACAGCCTTTATCAGTCCGATACATCCGACCTGAAACAGATCGTTGCAATCCGCTCCTCTGGAATTAAACGATTGGATTACACTCAATACCAATTTAAGATTGCCGTTAATAAGCTCGGTGCGGGCGTTTTTGTTTCCGTTTCTGGCTTCCGTCAAAAGCTCGCGTTTTGTACTTTCGCTTATCACTTTGAGCTTAGAAGTATTTACTCCGCATAATTCTACTTTATTGTACATAGATCCTCCGAGAAATCGTTGTACATACATTTTTCCCCAAGGATCGATCTGTTACACCTCAAAAAAACATTTTACCTATTGATCATAATTACTTAATACTGATATTCTTTGGTATATATCGTTCGTGCTTTGTGAAACGTTGTTCTTGTTTGTTTCAAAAATCAGATATTGATCTTCGCAGACGCACACAGCGTTAAAGGTATCGAAGCTTTCTGATTTCACCGCGTTGTAAACTGCCACTATCTTTTCGGCAAATTCTTTTTTATCGGAAATTTTGCCGAATTCGAAACGAACATCAGCGCAATGACCGCCCGAGTCGCCTATAACTCCGTTTTTGTCGCAAACAACAGACACCCAGCAAGAAACATCGCTTAGACCGTTTTGGGAAAGCAGCTGCTGAAATCTGCCGCGAACAATGTTTCTGCACACGGATTCATAGTCGTTTACATAGCTGTTTTCTATGCCGTCCTTTTTGCTGTATGTGATTTTGCCTCTGATTCCGTTTTGATCTGTTATGTCCACCGTATATTTATCGTTTTCCTTATCAAAGCTGTATCCAACGTCGGAAAGCATACCGTTATAATTGTTGCGGCAGATTCTTTTTGCGGAGTTCAATACGTACGACATATAGAACGGATTGCCGAATTTTTCGCCGAAATACCAAACGCAAAGAATCAACGCAGCGGCAGTCAGAAATGCAAATACTTTTTTCATATGATATCCTCCGCTTTGTATTGTTTGCTTCGAGAAGGCATATAATTCTCGTAGAAGGTGGTAAATATTGCGAAAAAAAATCAAACTGCTTGTGATTCTATTAATTTTTCTATTTATATGTTCAAAAATAACGGCGAATTTCAAAGCGATTGCGCATCAGTTTTGCAAATACGACGTCAATAACGCTTTAAATGCGGAGCTGAACAGACAGATATTGGATTTCGCCATAGAAAACCGAACGGTACAGAATAGTATATGCAATTTCGGAATGCAAAACGGTGCGATCAGAAGTATTTCAGTAAATTCATATGCGGTCAGCGTTATGAGCGCCGAGATATGCAGCAGACTGATAGAATCTATTCGGGAGTTCGGTAACAGTGATTTCGGAATTCCGCTTGGCAGTGTCACCGGTCTCATGACACTGTCCGGAAAAGGTCCGAAGATCAAAATAAAAACAGTGCCGCTCGGGAACATTGCCTGCGACACTGAAAGTCAATTTATTTCTGCGGGTATCAATCAGACGCATTTTAAGCTTGTTCTGAAAATCACCTGCGCTTATGAAGCGTCCGCGCCATTTGCAAGCGAGAGCGGACAGCTGAGTTTTTGTTACACGCTGTGCGAAGCCATTATCGTCGGCGATGTTCCACAGCTTTATTTTGAGTAAATACGCTGTTTGAGACCTCATACGCAATTATTGCGGCCGCCGATGATGCGGAAAGCGATATGCCAGTATCGCGCTTATACGGTATCGAGACCGTCTTATCCGCATACTTAGAGACTGTTTTATTGATTCCGCGCTTTTCACCGCCTATAATAACGCAAAGCGGAAGTTTGAAATGTGTACGGAACAGATCGGAAGATTTATCGGTTTTTGAAGTTGCAACGATATATATTCCCTTTTCCTTCAAAAACGACAACAGCTCGTCTGCGTCATGATAAACGGCAATATCCAAAAGTTCGCTTGCTCCGGCAGACGAACGTATGACCGTTGAAGCGGCCGAGAGAAAGTTCCTTTCGGGAAGGAAAACACCGTCAACTCCGGCGGTATAAAGTGTTCTGAGAACATAGCCAAAATTGAATGGATCTTCGATCCCGTCAAGGAGAACGAAATAACCATTCTTTTTGGATTCAACTACATCTCTGAAATCTTTGTATGTACGCTCGCCTACT
>CAZVSW010000198.1:0-2767 GCA_964630005.1 uncultured Ruminococcus sp.
CCGCAACCGATCTGGGCTATGGCGTCTGCGTCAACAACTCATGGTCGGGCTCGTGCGTCACAGACCCACAGACATACAATGTCAGAGCCCAAAACCTCCACAACGCCGAGGGGCGCACCCCTGACGTAGTTGTTATCTTCATGGGGATCAACGACTTTGCGGCCGCAAAACCGCTGGGCAGCTTTGACGGCACATCCGCTCCGCCGCAAGCGCCGACTGCATTCAGCGACGCCTACGGAAGGATGCTTTATAACATAAAGACCGCTTATCCGAACGCGAAGATCTATTGCTGTACCATTCTCCCCGACGGAAAGCGTTTTTCGGGCACGGTCAACCAGAACGGCAACACCGTCGCCGATTTTAACGACGCGATCAGAACCGTAGCGCAGTCCATGGGCGCAGAGGTGATCGACCTTTATGCCGACAGCGGCGTTACATATGAAAATCTTTCGTCCAACACCGTCGACCGTCTTCACCTCAATGCCGACGGCATGGCAAAGGTTGCCGCTACTGTAAAAACAAAGCTTGACAGCTCAAAATAACAAACAAAAATGACGATCTCGTCTTGTGAAAGGATCATTTTATGAAACCAAAAAGAGCGCTTCTTTGCCTTCTGCTCGCTCTGCTCATGCCGGGACTGCTTTTCGCAGGCTGTGTGAGCAAAGCGCCTGATACTTCTGATATTTCCGATACTTCTGACACGTCGGACGCAGGCGGCGAGCCGTCCGGTGAGGCGTCGGACGAATCGTCCGACCTGTCCGAGATTCCGGATGAGCCCGACCCCCGCGCGGCAGTCGTATGGAACGAACAATATGCGGACGAAGAAAACGGCTTGGCTTCGCCGGACGATATCTATGCGCTTTCTGTGTTTGACGGCGGAAAAGCCAGCGACGGCGAACCGCTGCCCGCAAGCGAGGCGGACGTTCGCTATCTGTTTTCCGGCAAGGAGTCGACGCGCGTCGCCGTTCCGTCGGAGGGTTATTGCCTGACACTGCCCGGCAGACCGACGGCGGACTTTTCGCTTGGCGAATTCCGCTCGCAGTACAAGACCGAAGAGTATTGCCTGACCGCAACGCGTGAATTTCAAAACCCCTACGGCAACGACAAAAACGGCTATGACATGTACATAAGCGGCTGGCTTGTCGAGCAGATAGACGACATCCAGTTCCTTTCCGAAAATAATATCGTACGCACCCGCGTGGCTCAAAAAGAGGTCGTCCTCGGCGATTTCGAGGTCACGACCTACTGCATGAGGATCAACCTCGCGGCAAAGCTCGACTATGCGTTTTATCAGGTCGCGATACTGCGCCCGATATACACATACGACTACTTCTATCTGCTGGTTCTCAAATCCAAGACCAAGCAGACCGACATGATCGACAGCATCATCGCATCGTTTGCCGAGATAGACCGCGTCGGAACGCCGAAAAGCAGCATCGTATCGTACGAATGCAGGGCAAACCCCAACTGGAGCGAGGAGACGCTCGCCTACTACGAACAGATAAAGGCGCGCACCGACGTCGGATTCGGCGCGTTCCATCAGGATAACGACCCTGAGTACACCGAATGGCTTTGGGGCGAGGAGGCGCTTGACGTAACACCCGACATGTATATGACCTATCTGCACATCGGCTGGAACGGCGTTTTGAACGACTTTACGGAAGCGTTTGAGCTGGGAGAAAAGTACGCCGGCGGCAACGGGTTTGACGGCAAGCCGGTGTTTCACCTGACCTATCAGTTTACCGTGACCAACAACGCGACCGGCGGCGTATATACGCCAATGTTTGACATTCTGCGCGGCAAATATGACAGCTACTTCCGCAAGCTCGCCGCGAAGCTGAAGGAATACGGCAAGCCGATCATCTTCCGTCTGAATAACGAAATGAACTCCGACTGGACGGACTACTGCGGCATGATGACCCTCATCGACCCCGACATCTTTCAGGAGACATGGAGACACCTCTACCGTATCTTCGAAGAAGAGGAAGTCGACAACTGTATCTGGGTGTTCAACCCGATCGCGGTCACCTGCCCCTACAGCAACTGGGGCGAGACGATGTGCTATATGCCGGGCGAAGACTATGTGCAGATGCTCGGACTGACATATTATCAGATGAACAACGGTACGAACGGCTATCCGCCCGAATCGTTCCGCGAGATGTATCAGTATCACGCCGACAAGATGCTCCCCTACTTCGACGAATTCCCCTGGATCATCGGCGAATTTGCCTGCGGTTCGGGCGGAAACATATACTACGACTGGGACACGGGCAAAAACGTCATGACCGAGATGGATCGCAACGCCAAACAGCAGGCGCAGTGGGTCAAGGGCATGATCGATTGTTTTGAGCATAATCAGGAAGAGGGCTATGAGTTCTGCAAACGCATCAAGCTTGCGGTCTGGTTCTCTGCGGACGACATTGACGGTCTTGACGGCAAGATAATAACCTATAACCGCCTGCGGCTCGACAAGGCCAACGCCGAAGCGATCGCATATCTGTCTGAGTATTTAAAAGCACACTGAAAAAATCCGAGCGGAGAAAAACATAGTTTTTCTCCGCAAACCACTTTTCCTTTTTATACGAAGACAACAAACACGCCCGTGGTGCAAGGTAAGAGTGAATAGTGAAGAGTGAAGAGGTTAGGTGCGCCTTCGGCGCGGAATTTATTGTATAGGATGCGCGGTTATTTTCCGGCTGTCGGAAGGAAAAAGGGGATTCAGGGGGAAAAACCATCAGGGTTTTTCGCCCCTGAGTACAATAAATCA
>CAZVSW010000199.1:0-2745 GCA_964630005.1 uncultured Ruminococcus sp.
TTACGGCATGGATAAGGACGTTAATCAGAAGATCCTCATCTTCGACCTCGGCGGCGGTACTTTCGACGTTTCGCTTCTTGAAATTAACGACGGCGTGTTTGAAGTTCTCGCTACTGCCGGCAACAACCGCCTCGGCGGCGACGATTTCGACCAGCGTGTCATAAACTGGATCGCAGACACCTTTAAAACAGAAAACGGCATCGACCTCAGAAACGATAAGATGGCGCTTCAGAGACTTAAGGACGCCGCAGAAAACGCCAAGATCGAACTTTCCGGCGTGGCATCCGCAAACATCAACCTGCCGTTTATCACTGCCGATTCCACAGGTCCTAAGCATTTCGAAGCAGCGCTTACCCGCGCTAAGTTCAACGAACTCACCGCTGACCTCGTTGAAAAGACCATGACTCCCGTCAGACAGGTTCTTTCCGACGCAGGACTCAAGCCCAATCAGGTCGATAAGATCCTTCTTGTAGGCGGTTCTACCCGTATTCCTGCGGTTCAGGAAGCTGTCAAGAACTTCTTCGGAAAAGAGCCTTTCAAGGGCATCAACCCTGACGAATGCGTTGCAGTCGGTGCTGCAATTCAGGGCGGCGTGCTCGGCGGCGATGTAAAGGATCTGCTTCTCCTCGACGTCACTCCCCTTTCACTCGGCATCGAAACACTCGGCGGCGTATTCAACAAGATCATTGACAGAAATACCACCATACCGGTTCAGAAGAGCCAGGTATATTCAACCGCAGCTGACGGTCAGACTTCTGTTGAGATTCACATCCTCCAGGGCGAACGCGAAATGGCTGCGTACAACACTACACTCGGCAGATTCGTTCTCGACGGAATCGCACCCGCCCCCAGAGGAATTCCTCAGATCGAGGTTACTTTTGATATCGACGCTAACGGCATCGTTAACGTAACCGCTAAAGATAAGGGTACCGGAAAAGAACAGCATGTAACCGTTCAGTCCTCTTCCAACATGAGCAAAGAAGACATCGAAAAAGCTGTTAAGGATGCAGAAATGCACGCCGAAGAAGACAAAAAGCAAAAGGAAGCCGTTGAAACCAAGAATAACGCAGAAAATATGATCTTCCAGTCTGAAAAGACACTTGCGGATATTGGCGATAAGGTCACCGAAGCAGAAAAAGCTCCCGTACTTGCAGCAATTGAAAAGCTCAAAGAGACTGTCAAGAGCGGCGACACTGACGCTATCAAGGCAGATACCGAAGCCCTTTCCAAAGCTTTTTATGAGATTTCTGCTAAGCTCTATCAGCAAAACGGCGGAGACGCCGGCGCTCAGGGCGGCGCAGGCTTCGATCCCAATGCTCAGAATACCAATAACGGCGGCGACGACGGAGTTTATAACGCCGACTTCACCGACAAGTCTGATAACTGATAAGCAGCACATCATTTTAAAATATGATTATAATAAGCGGAGCATATTGCTCCGCTTATTGCCGAAGACACACATATGCACTCACATGTAATTATGCGTGCCTTCGGCAATAAAAAATAATAAGAGAGTGTTTTATATGGCAGATAAAAGAGATTATTATGAAGTCCTGGGGGTTTCAAAAACCGCTACGGATGACGAAATAAAAAAAGCGTATCGTTCACTTGCAAAAAAATATCATCCGGATGCAAATCCGGATGACAAAACAGCTGAAGCAAAATTCAAGGAGATCAATGAAGCCTACAGCGTTCTTTCAAACGCCGCCGAACGTCAGAAGTACGATCAATACGGTCACGCTGCGTTTGATCCGTCGGCAGGAGCAGGCTACGGCGGAGGATTCGGCGGTTTCGGCGACATTGATCTCGGCGATATTTTCGGATCGTTTTTCGGCGGATTTGGAGGTGGTACTTCCAGCCGCTCCTCACGAAACGCTCCGATGCGCGGCGATGACATAGGCTACAACCTGACTATAACTTTTGAAGAAGCGGCTTTTGGCTGTAAAAAAGAGATTACTTATTCCCGTATGGAAGCCTGCGGAGAATGCAACGGCAGCGGCGCTGCAAAGGGTACGACCGCAGAAACCTGCAAAACATGTAACGGCACAGGCAGCGTACGTGTCACACAAAACACGGCATTTGGCGCAATGCAGACAGTTCGCCCGTGTTCTGCATGTCGCGGAAAAGGTAAGATCATCACAACTCCTTGCTCGGCATGTAAAGGCAGCGGCAGCGTAAAAAAACAAAAACGCATTGAATTCAACATTCCCGCCGGAATCGCCGACGGCGAAAGAATCATGCTTCGCGGACAAGGCGGTATGGGCGCAAACGGAGGTCCGTCTGGAGATCTGATCGTTCTGATCGCCGTCAAGCCCCACAACTTCTTTGAACGCAGAGGAACAAATCTTTACTGTGAATTGCCCATCACCTTCGTCGAGGCGGCTTTGGGTGCAAAGGTTGAAGTCCCTACGCTTGAAGGAAAGAGCGAATTTTCCATCCCCGAGGGCACGCAAACCGGAACGGTATTTTGCCTCAAAGGAAAAGGCGTTCAAAGCACAAGCAGTTCAAGCAAGGGCAACCTGTATGTTACAGTCAATATTGAAGTGCCGAAAAATCTCACTCAGAAACAAAAGGACATCCTTGCCTCATTCGGCGAAAGCTGTGATCTGAAAAACTACGGCAAGAAAAAGTCGTTTTTCGATAAATTCAAGAAGTAAAACAATCAGCACCGGTGCAAGATAAATTACGCCGGTGCTTTTTTTGAAAAAAACGATAAATGGGCTTGAGCCAGATCTGGCTCAAGCC
>CAZVSW010000200.1:0-2711 GCA_964630005.1 uncultured Ruminococcus sp.
CCCCTATAGGCGGAGCGCAAGCGACGCCCCGAAAGGGGGCTAACGGGGGAAAACGCGCGGAGCGTGTTGTCCCCCGTCTATAGGCTTCGCCTATTTTTTGTAGAAGCTCCAACGAACGAGAGTATCCCAATGAGTGCCTTTTTCGACCTTGTGAGCCTTTGTGCTGTCAAACTTTGAGAAATAAAGCTTGTTCTCGCCCACGCTCATATCCCAGAAGAACGTCTTTTCTGCTGAAACGAAATTATCAGCCATGATCTCGGCGTCATATATCTCGGCGTGTATGCGGAGGTCGGGGTTGGCGTCGCCGTACATCTCGACAGATGTAGCGGGATTTCCGTAGTCGGAATATGTATCGTACGTGCCCTGACTGTTGAGTGTACCCTTGGTCACGGTAGTAAACTCTTTTGTCGTGCCGTCGACGTTATTATAGATGATGTGGTTGCCGTTTTCCTTGGGAATGCAGAACATTCCGGTGTAGGAAAGGTTGAAATAAGCGTCTTTTGTAAAGTCGTAGTCGCATTCAAGCCACACATCAGCGCCGTTTATAAGGTAGTTTCTCGTGACGTTGACGAAGGGCTTATTGGGCTGATTGTGGAAATAGATCTGCGTATGCTCAACGATCTTAACGCCGTTTACATTTTCTGTAGCGTTGTTCTTCATTTCAAGCTGTTTGCCCGTTTTTGCATCATAGAAAGCTATATCCAAAAGCTTTTCGTTATTATGGTTACCGCCGCAGAAAGCTATGCTGCTGGGGGTCTCGCCGACACGGTAGACATATTCCCAGTCGGTATAGCCATTGTTCATGGAAACCGTTTTTTTATTCGCGGTATCGGTCACATAGAAATGACCGAGATTCCATGTGCCCCATGTGGTATTGAACATGGTGATCTCAACTTTATATCCCTTTTCCTGAGAATCGGCGGCCGTAAACGTAATAGTAGATCCGCTCTTTTTAACGGTCATGCCGATATATTCGTCAATCTTGGGCATGGTTACGCCGACCTTTCCGTCAAGGTTGAGATAATGCTTTAAAATATAAAGTCTTGCCGTAATGTAATCGGACGGATCGATCCTGCCGTTGCCGTTGATATCGGCGGCAAGCTCCTGAGCCTTGGAAAGCTTTGTGATCTTGAGGATAGCGAGACGGATGCTTATATAGTCGGCGGAAGCAACGCGTCCGTCGCCCGAAGCATCTCCGCGTACCACGACTGTATATGTATCATCGCCGGCTTTTATAACGTCGCCCGTTCCGATAACTCCGCTCGTTTTTTCAGTTCCCTTCGCGTTGGTGACAGAGACATTCTTGCCGCCAAAAGAAAGGACAACACTTTCCAAAGGAGTGTTTTCGCCGAAATCGCGGATATACTTGACGCCGTCGATCTCCGTAACATCATGCTCGATCTCGGCAACCTCACCATGACCATAGACCATGATCTCACTCGACCAGCGGAATCTGCCGTTGCCCTTATAGTGAACCTTGACATAGCGCGCCTCGACCGGCTTTTCGGACTTTGCGGTATATTTGCAGCTTATCCATGCGCCGACCTCTTTTTCGCGTTCGGTGTTGCCCAAGAGAGTGTATTTTTCGCCGTCGACCGAGTAATAAAACTCAACGGTCGCGTTTTCGGGGCTTGCGATACCCCACTGTCCGCCCCAAAGGTCGGTTTTTGCCGCCTTGATCTCTGTAATTTTTTCAAGGTCAATAACTACCTCGGTATCGTCGCCCTCATGAGCGGCCATATTTGCCTCTCCGCTATAAGTGACATAACCGTCGGTAAGCTTGCCAAGCAGGTTTCCGTCGCTGTCGGTGTCGGAATGAGTTATCGCTCCAGCATATCTCGTGCCGGTAGAAGTATATTTCTTACCCACAGCGATATTGACATATACGCCTCCGTCGATTACAACAACACCGTCGCTCGAATCATCAGCGGCAGCGCCGATCGGCAACAGCGCCAGAAGCATAAACAGTACCAGCGCCATCGATATCAATTTTTTCATAGCTGTCCATCCTTTTTATAATTTTTTTCGCGCGGCAATACAGCCGACACGATGCTATTAAAATTTTATCATATTTGTGACGATTTGTCAACAAAAAGCCCGTAAAAGATTTCTGTCTTCTACGGGCTTTTAATCAATTTATGATACGCAAAAGCGTAGTGTGTCAGGATGCAAAAATCATTTCACCATATCTGCGGTGATAACAAGCTGTTTTACATCCGGCTTGGAGGGCAGCTCATACATGAACTTTGTCATGATGCCCTCTGTAATAGAGCGCAGTCCGCGCGCGCCGGTATTAAGCTCGATCGCCTTATCGGCAATCTTATCAAGCGCGGCGTCCTCAAACACCAGCTCGACGCCGTCCATTGCCATAAGCTTGGTATACTGACGTACAAGCGAGCTTTTCGGCTCTTTAAGAATCCGCACAAGCGCCTCTCTGTCCAGCGGATCAAGGGCGACAACGACCGGAATACGTCCGACAAGCTCGGGAATAATGCCGTACTTTACAAGGTCGTGAGGCGTTACTCCGCGAAGAGCCTTGGACTTGCTTTTTTGTTCCTTCGTCATAACAGAGGACGAATAACCGATCACCTGATTGCCGTTTCTGGTTTCGATGACCTGTTCCAGACCGTCAAACGCGCCGCCGCAAATGAACAGTATGTTTGACGTGTTTATCTGAATGAATTCCTGATTAGGGTGCTTTCTGCCGCCCT
>CAZVSW010000201.1:0-2687 GCA_964630005.1 uncultured Ruminococcus sp.
GATGTGACTCCGTCGGTTCTTTTTGCCGCATCTTCCATAAGATTTGCGCAGTTGGCGCAGTCGACTTCGATCTCATACGTTTTTTTCATGAAAATATCCTCCGCAATATTTATTGATTTTACAATTAAGTACTTGTTTAATTGTTTCGGGTGTAGTATAATACGGATCAAAGCTTAAGTCAATATGTTTTGAGACCGTTTTGCCAAATGGGAGAAAAGAATTTCTGTTTGGGCGAAATGCGGTCACGGAATGTTTTCAGGGAGGAAATCATATGAGCAGTATATCTCTGCCGCATCATCACGGGGAAGGGCATGAAACGTTGATAATACAAGAACAAGTGAATAACGTTACCAATTTTCAAACCGTTGCCGACATTTTCAAACAGCTTGGCGATACCACAAGGATTCGGATATTTTGGCTTCTTTGCCACTGCGAGGAATGTGTTATAAATATCTCTGCTATATTGGAGATGTCGAGCCCTGCGGTGTCGCATCATCTCAGACCGCTTAAAAACAGCGGACTGATCGTTTCAAGGCGCGAGGGAAAAGAAGTGTATTACCGTGCGGCAGATACACCTGAATGCAGACTCCTGCATCAGATGATCGAAGAAGTGATGGAGATCGCCTGCCCGGACTGTGAGATAATGAAATGAGTAATGAACAGACCGAACTCAAAAAATATGCCGAGTCGCTCTTTGACAAAGCGCACTGCGAAGTCGTTTCGCTGTATCCCGGTATCGAGCTGTGCTATCTGTCGCTCGAAGAATACAGCGTTCCGATCAACCGTGCACCCTTTGATCATGTTATGCAGATAAATTACTGTAGGTCAGGGAAGATGGAGCTGAAAATGAAAAACGGCAATAATATCCATCTTGGTACTGGTGATTTTTCGGTTCACCCGATGGGTGATTGTATGGACGCGATCGTCTCCTTTCCTTCGGGGAGATACGACGGACTGGCTATCTTTATCGACATGGATGAAGCTGGCGCAAATCCGCCGGAGGTGCTTAAGGGAACTGGTATTTTCAGGAATTTTTTGAAAAAGAAGCCTGACGGTGATCCGGCGTCGTTTTTCGAGGGAAATGAAAGGACAGAAGATATATTTTCGGCATTTTATGATCAGCCTGAGCCGCTCAGACTTGCTTATCAGAAGGTGAAGCTTGCGGAGCTTTTGCTATATCTTTCGAGCCCGGAAGATCATAATCAACTTGCGGCTTACCGTACAGACCACGTGGAGATAATTCGTGATATTCACGATCAGCTGACGCGCAGTATCGGCGATAGGGTAACGATCGAAGAGCTTGCAAAGCAGTATCTCATCAATCCCACGACGCTTAAGAGCGCGTTTAAAGCCGTCTACGGCAATTCCATCGCCGCGCATATGAGAGAGCATCGCATGGAGGAGGCGGCAAAGCTTCTTCGCGAGACCGACCTCAGCGTTGCCGATATTGCCGATAGAGTGGGCTATGATAGCCAAAGTAAATTCACCTCGGCATTTAAAGCATACTACCATACGCTCCCCAGGGAGTATAGGAAAAAGGTTTGAGTATGAGGGTAATTATATGATTTATAAAAGAATCAGGGATTTAATGGAAGACAAAGATTTAACTCAAAAACAACTGGGTGAGATTCTTTCATGTAGTCAGCGTGTCTACAGCAATTACGAGCGCGGTGATCTTGATATTCCTACAGAGATTCTTATAAAACCGGCGGATTTTCATAATGTATCTGTTGATTATATCCTGAATCGAACCAATAGGAAAGATATGCTCTAAGAAACTATTACGGCTTTTTGGAAACGAGAATAGTCAGAGCGCGGATTGCGATACGACACAAAAAATCCGAGCATATCATCAAAAATGATATGCTCGGATTCAGACTGAAGACAAAGTCATCAGTAAGAGAAAGAGGGGTTCGGGGAGAAAATCAGCCGAAGGCTGTTGTCTCCCTGAATATAATAAAAATCGTTTTTTTCGCGATTCACTCGTGAAAAAAACTCCCTAAGGCGAGCTTCGCGAGCCCTCGCGCCGCGGGGAGCGTTCAAAAGCGCAGCTTTTGTGGAGCGGCGGCAAGCGCGAGAAAAGGAAAAGTGGCTCGCGGAGAAAAACGTAGTTTGTCTTCGCTTTGAATCCGAACATATCATCAAAAATGATATGCTCGGATTGTCTTTGTTTAGTGGTGAGTGTGTTTGTTCCGGCGCGCTCAGATAGCGCGAATTTCGCATATAATTGTATTTGCTCTGAGTTATTTATCGTTTCTGATATGCACATCCATCTGATTGAAGGGAATTTCGATATTTTCCTTCAGAAAACGGTTGTGAATATTTTCGAGCAGATCAAAATTGACCGTCCAGTAATCCGTCCTTGCGGTCCATACGCGAAGCGTAAAATCGAGCGAGCTGCTGTTTTGAGTTGTCAGACGGGCAAACGGTGCGGGATCTTTGTGCACCAATTCGTGTTTATCCGCTTCTTCGAGCAGTATTCTGCGCACCAGAGCGACGTCCGTCCCGTAAGCTACCGAGAAGACCAGGTCTACGCGGCGGGTATCGTGTACGGAAACGTTCACAATGCTTTGGTTCATGATCGTACCGTTCGGGATCGTGATGCTTTTGTTATCGGGCGTGCAACGCACGGTATAGAAAATTCCTATATCCTTTACTGTGCCGCTGAAATCGTCGGCGGTGATGTA
>CAZVSW010000202.1:0-2681 GCA_964630005.1 uncultured Ruminococcus sp.
ATTAAAAGCGCTTGATCGCCGGCATTGTACATATCTGACGCTACCGTAAGGATACGAAGACGAACAGCTCCGGTAAGCTGACCGATGGTCGTTTCGTCAATGATCTGGTCATACGGGAAATCGTATTTTCCGTGTTTGTATTTCTTGCTGACATACAGATCCCCAAAGATAATCTGCGAAATAGACTGGACAATGGTTGCGCTATCAACGGGAGTATTGCGAATATCTCTCTCAATATCCTGCTCATCATCAGTTAAAAACGTGTATGTATCGCCATTACGTGCAATGTAGTTTTCTCTGGCAAGGTGATCAAGTGACTCTTGAATCTGCCCACGCATATTGATCTTGTCTGCACGGATATCATCAACCATGAGCGTTGTAATATTGTCTACATTTGCCTTGATATCATCTACATAACGTATCAAATATAGAAGCTTCAGAACATCCACATCGTACTGTTCGATACCGTCACGGTTATCCGCGGCAGTTTGGCAGCGGTCGATCACTCGACGGATTGCACTTTCCAAGAAGGTATGAACCGTATTGTAAAACAAACTGAACGGAACAAGAGCATTCTCATCTTTTGCCTCAATTGCTTGCGCAGCCTCTTGGAAGCCGGAAAGCATGGAACGTTCGCCGCCGGATAGGTGCTTGCCGGAGTTTCCGTGTTTACGGATCTGCGCAAGTACATTCTGTACGAGCCTGAATTGGTACGGAACAAAGGGATAGGTTTCAATAAAGTCATATTCATTGCTGTATCCTTTCAGATCCAATACCGCATCGTTAAATGTAAAGAGATTTTTCAGCACAGCGCTGTTTTTGCTGAAGCTGAGTGAGAGCAAGTTTGCAGCATTATCCGTTTTAGCAAGAATACGCTTTTTAATGACCTCATCGACAGAGGAAGAGGACAGGCTGAGTCTTGTATTGAAGCGACCTTGAATTTTTGAGAAGTCGTCCCCACTGATCTTCGTGATGGAATCGATAGCCTCTTGACTTGTGACCATAACCCATACACGGCCGCCGCACCTTGTGCCGATTTCTTCGACGATTGTCTGTAAGTTCAGCATGAGATTTCCGTCTGAACCGATATACTGTCCGACCTCGTCGATCATAAAGAGCAGACGGAAATTTTTTCCCTTGGAATCGATGTACTCCTTGATTTCTTTCACAAGCTGATCAATGGACATATCCGCAGTTTCAGTTCCATTAAACCAATTTCGTGCTGCTGTCTCGCTCATGGAAAGAGTGTCTGTAAGGGCATCCACGACATCGTCCTCAAAGAAGGAGAAGGCATCTCTGGAATCCTCCCAGCTTTCACCGTGGATTTCCTCGAATCTTCTTTTGAATGCGTCCATTTTGCCGGACTTGTCTATAAACTGTTCCAGCTTTGCAACTTTCAAGTCGTCGCCGTAAAATCCGCGATATTCATAAAACACTTTTGCGAATACGCGCAGGATGGCTGTTTTATCCTTGTTGATGGGACTCTTGGAATCAATGTTAAACAGAATAGTATCGGTAGGGACACCGGCGCACCGTTCAAGTTGTGCAAACATCATAGGATCATCAAATTTGTCCCCGAAGTAGTCAACTGCTTTCTTTCCGGCTACCGTATCGTTGGAAAGAATATAGGACAAAATTTTCAAAAAGTGAGACTTACCGCTACCAAAGAAACCGGAAATCCACACGCCGATTTTATCTGTCGGTTCATTTAGGGATTTCTCATAGTTGTTGAAAAATGTATTGAAATGTCTGCGCAACTCGCGCGTAATGATATATTCACGCAACTCCTGTTCAATGCTTCTCTCGTCGTTCTGTGCGACCTTAATAACCCCGTTTATGTCACGGTTGATGTCCGCTTTGTAGATATATTGTAATTGCATTCTGTTTTCCTCCCGTTACAGTAAGTTGAAGGCTCTATAGTAGTGACCATCCAAGAATTTGCCGAACAGCCCGAGGTCTTGCCCGTTGAAGGTTCCCGGATACAGCATCAGAACCGGAATGTCCGAAAAAATATGTTGTATATTGTCCAATATCTTATGGGATCTCATAAACGGATATACTTTGCCGACACCGCTGATTAGAAGCACATCGCCTTTTTGATGAGGCTCATACTTCATTTTCTCGACGAAGGCTTCTGGCGTGGCCACCTTCTGAAGCTGCGCTGATAGATATTCTTTCCCTTTGCGATCTTCCATTTGGGGAACACTTTTGAGAATGTGTTTTTCTTCGCAAATTTGGAGAAAAATTTTATAGAGGTCACATTCTATTAACCGATAGGGAACGTTTTCTTTTTTTTTTAAATTCTCAAAATAAGCTCTCACAGTCATCTCATCCGCCGGGTCATAACAGAACACATGGATACCTACTTCATTTGATAACCCCTTGTTTGTGAGAAATGATTCTTCAGAAAGCCTTGCGGAAATGCGACTTAAATTATTCATAACATCTTCCATGAGTACACTCCTTATCGGAAGCAATTGAATGCGCCAAGTGCGGCGACATCATTGCTTGCCCTGATCTCATCTTCTAATTCAGGAACTATAGTGATGGGATTAAGTTGTGTCGCTCTGATAGAATCCAGATATCCACATTCTACCAGAGACCGTGCTAAAACTTGCTTGATCTTGATGATCGTACTCTCACTCCAAGAAGCAACTGCGTCATTTTGCTCTTGCAGTCTG
>CAZVSW010000203.1:0-2677 GCA_964630005.1 uncultured Ruminococcus sp.
GGTCTTATATGGCTCGATTTCATCTTCGCGTATTACAATGATGAAAGGCTTGTATATGTACCCGAAAATGACGGCGTGAGATTCGTAACGTTCAACCTCGGCAAGGCGAGAAACGCACTGTTCGACTGCCGCATCGATGTCGGCGCGGTAAACTACTGGTCTGAGATCTCATGTCTCAGCACGCTCGATAACCTGCTTATGAACGGATACATCACACCGCTACAGTATCTCGAAAGAGTTCCCGACAATCTTATACCCAAGAAAAAAGCTCTTATGGAAGAAATTAAACAAAAAGAGCAGGAAGGACAATCACAAATTGACACAGAAACAAATTTATGAAGCAATATGCGATCTCGCATATGAAGAAAACACCTCGCCTGAGGAATATGTGCTTGGTTTGATAAAAGGTCAGAACGACAGTATTATCAGCGAATACGACGGGCTTCCCGACGATGTAAAGCAACGGCTTATCAATGCGGAAAAGTCGAAGCGCGAGGCACGCGACATTAAGAAGCGCGAACGCAATGAAAAGGAAATGCGCAGTGACATTGAAAAATTCAGAGAATACTTCCCCGACACCGCTGCGGAGGACATTCCTGAATCCGTATGGATCGAAGCCGCTGAGGGAATTCCTCTCTCATATGCGTACGCACTTTATCTGAAGGCAAAAGAACGCAGCGACAGTGCTGCCGCAGAAGCGAATCTTTATGCCGACGAAAGGGCTATCCCCATCGGCAACGACGAATCGGAAGTTCCCTACAGCAAAGAGGAAGTTGAAAATATGTCTACTTCCGCAGTAAAAAACAATTACAGAAAAATTTTAGATTCCATTAAAGGATGGAAGTTTTAAGGAGTTTTAACATGAGCAATTACAACAGCATTGAAAAAATTATTTCCGCGGAAATACTCCGCACCAACGAGGACAACCTCATAGCAAACAAGATCTGCAACACTAATTTCGCAGGCGACATCAAAAACGCCGGTGACAGCGTAGTGTTTATCGGTATGAACGAACCGGCAGTGTATGATTACACCGGAACGCTCAGCTACGACAACACGGACGACAGCGCTATCACACTTGATATCGATCAGGACAAGGTGTTTTCTTTCAAGATCAAGAACCTTGAAGAGCTCAGAAGCAGCATCGGTCTCAGAGACAGTCAGACCAAACGCGCCTCATACAATCTTAAAAAAGAAGTAGACACTTTTGTGCTCGGTCTTTGGCGCGACGCAGGCACGCAGATGACCGCCGCTCAGACAAGCCCGGCAAACGCCCTTTCGATCATCGCCCAGCTTAAGGAAAAGCTTGAAGAAGCCAACGTTCCCGACGGTCAGAGCTGGATCGTTATTCCGCCTTTTCTCAAAGCTCAGCTGGTTATCGCAGGAGTTAAGTTCCAAATCAACAACGGCATCAACGGTACAGGCATGATCGGCTATACAAACGAGCTTGGCTGTGATCTGTTTGTTTCAAACCAGCTCGCTACCGACGATAACAATAATACCGTATGTCTTGCAGGGTCGTATTCCGCAATCGCATACGCCGAACAGGTTCTCGAAACCCAGATCATCGACAGACTTGAAAACTCATTTGACACCGCCATCAGAGGCAGAATCGTATTCGGCGCCAAGGTAATCAAACCTAACGAGCTTGTCGCCTGCCCTGTAAGCAACAACGGTTATAGTATTTAATTTCAGGAGGAAATAAAAAATGGCAATAGTTAATATTACACGCTGCACAAAGAGAAACATTCCCACCGCCCTTGACGCCGCAAGCGGAAGCGAAACCATCGCGGGCAAATCGCAGGATTTTGTCTTTAAGTTTGAATCGGCTGACGACAAATCGCTTATTCTGATCAACAATGCGGGACCCAATACCATCACCGCAAAGCTTTCAAGTAACGACACGAAAGATGCGCCTACATACACCGTTGATTCGTGCAATGTTGCGATAATCCCCATCGAAAGCGGCAAATGCGAGAATAAAAACGGCGAAATCAAGCTGACTATAGCACCGCAAAACGCCGCGAAAAAGCTTATGGAATGTGAAGTGACTGTATCGGGAATCTCTACCGGCGTCGTTACACGCTGAGGCGCTATGACCGGTCGTGAACTTTATGAAACGGCAATGGATATTGCCGGCATAAGACTCCGAAGCGGTGAAATCCCGGATACGGCCGGCGATCTGACTGCGAGATATATTTCGCTTATAAACATTCTGATAACAGAAAATACATTTCTGAACAGTCTCCTATCTGACAGCGGAGAGACGCCCGGGCTTATAAGCGAGCCGGAAGACACAATAGATATGCATCCAAAGCTTTTAAATTTCGCTTTGCCTTATGGCTTGTGCGCACTGCTTCTGATGCCCGACGACATGGAAGAGGCAACCGTATACCGAAATCAATACGTTCAGGCTATTGTAAAAATCAGGACAGAGCTGCCCGGTAAGCGCAGCAGTATTGCGGAGGAGTATTGATCTATATGACCAAACAGCAATGCATTATCAAAAAATTTTTAGGGCTCAATCAAAGCGACGTCAGTACTGAGGACAGCAGTTATAGTCCCTATATGATCAATTTCCGCATAACGGACAGATATGAGCTTATGAAGCGCGACGGTTTTTATACCGTCGCGCAGCATTCAACGCCGATAAGAGCTATCTGGTGCGGTGAAATCG
>CAZVSW010000204.1:0-2653 GCA_964630005.1 uncultured Ruminococcus sp.
GGAGTTCTGCCGGCGTAGGGCGTTTTTGCCATGCCGTTGTTTTTCAAAGCTCTTTCGATCATGACCTTGGTAAGGTCGGGTACATCGTCGCGCACAAGCGCTTCATCGATGCTCATCCAGACCGCCTCATCGTTTTCGTCGCCGTCCGACTGCGGAGTGCCCGAAACGTAATCCGCCGAAAATATCACATACCAATCGCGCGTATTGAAGCGTATACCGATAACCTCTTTAGGCTCGATCACAATGCTGACCTCTTCGAGGAATTCCCTTTTTACCGCATCCTCCGGCATCTCGCCGTCATTCAGATATCCGCCCGGAATGATATATTTCCCCTTACCCGGACCGTATGTATGCCGCGCCAGCATGACAGCGCCGTCCTTGATGCATACAGCCGCCACGCTCTGCCGCCAGTTGGTGTTACCGTGTTCCATATAATCTTCCCTTTCCCGGCAAACTACAGTTCATTACAGCGCAGAATCATTCTTTACCGGAACATATAAATAACAATACTCGTGTGCTCCCTCTTCGGGTTTGAAGAAACCGTAATATTCAATTATCGGAAGCGTATCACTGCCATAAGTATAGCCGAGCTCGGGGGCGATCTGTTCCCCTATCCAATGATAAGGAGGAATGCCGCCTGTCCACGGTTCGCGGCCAAGCGCTTTTGCGGTTTTGTCGCACATCCTTATTCGCAAAAAGCTTGCGGAAGGGATCTTCAAAACATCATATGCGTCCGGCTGAGCATCAGTTTCAACAAGAAATCCGAACATCACGCCGCTCGGTCGCTTGTCTGAAAGATAATTCAAGCTCATGCAGATATCCCAATTTTCCTCGCGGCTATTAGGTGCGGCGGAAACAGACATAAAGTCTTCCATAATCTTTTCAACATTCGGCTCATCGGCATTGTTGTCTGCATAGCCGACTTTTCCGCACCATAGAGTATCGCTCCATTCAACCAGGTCAACAGCGATTCCGTTGTAGTCATAAGTTTTAATAATATTTTCCTGTGGATGATTTATATTCATTATATTCTTTCTCCGTTGTTTCATTTCTTAGCTTTTATCGGGATATAATAGTCCATCTGTTCATATCCCATGATTTCACGAGCGAGGGGCGATGTAATGATATTTCCGAGCTCCGGACGCGATGTGTCGCGCTCAAAACCACTCTCTCCCAAGAACTTATCCATTTCTGTGTTCATAAGCTCCTTGTCCGTTTTCTGGTCAATGTCGGTTGCAACAGCATAAAGACCGCCCGGAAAATCAATTATTTCCAATTCAGGAGGAGTCGTCATACCGTCTTCATACATATACAGCCAAACAAAACCTTCTCCTGCCCAATACAGAAAATCTTTCGGAAACAGAGTGCGCTTTTGAGAAGAGAACCACTCTTCAAATATGTTGAATTTCTCCTCCCCGAACATACCCGTTCCGGATGATACCATTTTACAAGCCGGCATCTCATAAATTCTTATACCCTGCATTTGCATGTCCTCCAAACATAAGATTTTCTAAACGATAAACTGCTCATCAATTGTTTTCACAAATATATTTATATACCGTAATTCAATAACCCCGAGAATCCGTTTATCTTATAATATCAGAAAAAAGTAGCTTTGTCAATGGACAGGCATAAAAGCAAAAACCCCGACTTTGATACGCTTTGTATCAAAATCAGGGTTATTGTTTGGAATGCGGGTTCAAAAAAGATACAAAATCAATTAAATGAAAATGTTAACTCTCTTTTGCAAAGCGAGTATAGTTATCCAAAATATCATCTATTTCTTTTTGTTTTTGGAAAATGCCGCTTGATGATACTTTTTTAAATTCACCGATCTCATAAGCAACACAGTTCATTTGCGTTCCTTTGCTCACTTCTGACAAATCTTCTACATCATCTTTCAAGAGGAAAGATGTATGCTTGACCTCATTTGGTAACTCATCATATGCCTTGCTGAAATGTAAACCTTTTTCGAGGTGTTCAACCGATTTCTCAGAATCGTTCAATTCATAATACAATTTTGCAATCACGCAGTTTATATGACCGAGATGATAATAGGAAAAGCCATAATCACCGTCATCATATATCAGATCGATCAAATCAAGACATTTTTTATACGCCAGAATTTTCTCTTCCGTGCCGGATACGGCAAATGTTCCGAAATTCCTGATTTTATTTACAAGGTGTTCTGCCGTATATCGGATATTCTTCTTAATGAATTCGATATATTTGGCATTGTCACATCTGCAATATAACTGCTCGTATTGTTCGGAAACAGTATCATACACACTTTCGGGAAATTGTTCGCACATTTCTTTTGCTTTATCGATCAATTCGTCGTTTATATAGAGAACCGAGAGAATATCCATAGCGGTATACCGGATCTTCTGTATAGTGCAATGATCAAGAATAGCACCGCAAAGCTTATAAAGTTCATTTTTATGAACAGTTTCTCCCAAGGGTTCCTGCGGATAATTCGGATCATTAAAGAGTTCTAAAACGTACTTTTCACAAACGCGATCGTCGTTTGGATATTTGCGGTACATCTCCTTTGTCAGATCAAATCTTGACATCATATCACCCTTGTTTGAAAGCTCATCATATTTACGCAAAAATGCTTTAATGACTTCATCTCTCTTTTTACCGTCGATTT
>CAZVSW010000205.1:0-2651 GCA_964630005.1 uncultured Ruminococcus sp.
AAAAAACACCTCTTAGGCGAGCTCCGCGAGCCCTCGCGCCGCGGGGAGCGTTCAAGAAGTGCCCGTCGGGGACGGGCACTTTTTGTGGAGCGGCGACAAGCGCGAGAAAAGGAAAAGTGGTTCGCGGAGAAAAACGTAGTTTGTCTTCGCGTTGAAGCGCCTTGGCAAATATCTATCTGCCAAGGCGCTTGATTCATTTGTTATTCTTCAAAATACGATCATTATTCGACAGCCGAGTCAGTCTTAACGCTCGTTTTTTCAGCCTCGCGCTTCACTTTGTCAAGGCACTCTTGGTTGATAACGATTTCGGCTTTGCTCCTGAGCGTTTTAGCAAGGTCGGCTCTGACCGCAGCTATTTCTTCATAAGTTGTCGCACCCCTCGCTTCCGCTTCCTGAGCGATCAACCTATCAACGATAAACATTCCCTCGTATTGATTGTAAACAACGTCTAACTCATAGTATTCTTCGACCGTCACGCCCAGCTCTTTGCAATGTTCTGCAAAGAGCTTAGCACCACCCTTTTCGAGACATTCCAGCGCCAATTCTTTTTGATAATCCAAATACTTCTCAATTTCCTCTTTTTCAACGGTAATTCCCCGACTTCTTGCTTCTTTACGCAAAAGCTTTTCGTCGATGCAGTCTTGAAGAACCCGGTCGATTTCCTCACTTGTCCATTCACGTCTGTCGCCTGCTGCAACAGACACCTTAATGATCAGGTCAAGAGAATTGACTGAGAATACCTCACCGTCGATTGAAGCAAGCGTTTCGGAGTCAAACTGTTCGGGAGCTTTTATCATTTTCGCCCAATATTGAGGGAGCGTCATGTTTTCGCCGGCAGCGCCGATTGAAAGTGCTACAGTTGCCGCTATTACTGCGACAATCAATACGGAAATTATAATTATTACAATTTTCTTGGTTTTCATGTCACATATCTCCTTTATTATTCGACAGCCAAGTCGGTCTTGACGCTCGCTTTTTCAGCCTCGCGCTTCACCTTGTCAAGGCACTCTTGATTGATAACGATCTCGGCTTTGCTCCTGAGCGTTTTCGCAAGGTCGGCTCTGACCGCAGCTATTTCTTCATAAGTTGTCGCGCCCTGCGCTTCCGCTTCCTGAGCGACCAGCTTATCGGCGATGAACATTTCCTCGTATTGACGATAAACATCATCCTGCGCGAAGTATTCGTCAAGCGTCATGCCAAGTTCTTTGCAATATTCTTCAAATACCTTTGGGCCGTTATCGCCGTTTTCGAGACCTTCCAGCAGTAAGTCTCTTTGATAAGCCAAATGCTCTTCTATTACCTCTTTTTCAACGGTAATTCCGCGTCTTTGTGCTTCCGATAGCAAAAGTTTGCGGTCAATATATCCCTCGATCGCCCGATCGATGCTGTCGCCTGTAACAATACCTCCGCCCGCCTGAGCCATCTTTATCGTCATGTCTATCGAGCTGACGGACAGCTTTTTCCCGTTTATTAAAACAAGCGTTTCGGAGTCAAACTTTTCGGGATTGTTAAACATTTTTGCGCAGTACTCTGCTATCGTCATATCATCGTCAGCGGCGGCGATCGAAAGGGCTACAGTTGCCGCAATCGCCGCGACTATCAACACGGAAATCAGAATGATAATAATTTTCTTGGTTTTCATGTCAAATACCTCCTCGTTTAAAAATGCGTGGGTATTTCCTTGATCTGCATCGGAATCACCGCCTGTAATTTATTTACAATTTTATTATATAATATTGCGTCGTGAAAGTCAACAATAATTTTTGTGAAAATAAATATTACTAGATATCACTGCAATAAAAAATGCCCGGACAGTCGGACACATAATAAAGTGGAGTTGGCGGGCATTTTTGATCTGAATTCTGCTTCAAATGGGCGTTGCATTCCATCGGAAAAGCTTTTTCACGAAAAAAACGTAAAAACAGACGGGCGGCGCGAGAGCGTAAATATCGGAGCGCAAAGCGCATTTTTGGAAGCGGCGATGGACATGGGGAGGAGAAAGGAGCGTTTATCCGTCTAATCCCGCAAAGAAATCGTCGTATGAGCACGCATATATCTTTTTGAGCGCAACGATCACGCTCGCTTTTATGTTCAGTTCGCCGGATTCATATTTTGCGTAAGTGGTTCTGCCAATGTCGCAGCCCCTGCGCTGAAGCTCGGCGCATAGCTTTTCTTGCGACAAGCCCGACTTGTCCCTCAGCGCGCGCAGATTTGCGCCCATGTTCAGATCTCTTCTGATTTTCTGTTCCATATGCTTACCCCGCAAATAGTTTTGACCGGTATTGGTTGCAATCAACTATATTTTATGTTATGCTGAGTTAAAATGTTGACCGCTATACTGGTCCGAACGCGAGCCTCTGCCTGTGAAATGCGGGCTACGCCCGGTTTCTTTGATTTATTGTACTCAGGGGCGGAAAACCCTGATGTTTTCCCCCCTGAAACACACAGATTGCTTGCTGAGTGCGAAACAGAATTGCGTGCAGAATTTGCGCAATCTGTCTGTGAAACACGGGCTACGCCCGGTTTCTTTGATTTATTATACTCAGGGGCGGAAAACCTGATGTTTTCCCCCCTGAAACACACAGATTGCTTGCTAAGTGCGAAACAGAATTGCGTGCAGAATTTGCGCAATCTGTCTGTGAAACACGGGC
>CAZVSW010000206.1:0-2650 GCA_964630005.1 uncultured Ruminococcus sp.
TCGCGGCGTGGAACCCCACGCGCTCGCCCATGCCACCTTCCCCGCTGGGGAAGGCGAAAGGGTGCGCTTGCTTGACGGACAGCGCACTAATATAAAATTTTATAGTTACCCGAAAAATAGGGCATCAAAAATATTTCTCCAAAAGCTTTTGGGGAGAGCGCGAGAGGGGCTTTTCACGAAAAGCTCCTCTCGCAAAAAGTACCAAAACAACCAAACGGAGTGATAAAAATGAAGAATATAAGCCATCAGACGGCAGCTGTGCGCGCGGTATGCTCGCTCGCGTTCATAATATGCGCGATACTGTCGGTATGTGTACATATGAGCCCCGCTATAGGCGTTGAGGAAGCTTTTGCGGGCGGCACGATAGGACAAGCCGAAGAACCCGAGGATACGCAGCCACCGGCGGACGAGCCAACCGAGGCTGCCTCCGATAAGCCGACCGAGCCCGACGAGCCGACCGCCCCGACGCTTCCCGAAGACGGCTGCGCGATAGTATCTGCCGATCTGTCGGTCACATCGGCTGCTTTTGAATTCAAAAACGAAACAAAATATACCTTTGACCCGCAGGCGATAGTATCGGCGGGTTACCCGATACCCGCGGTAAAGCCGGACGAACCGACGGTGCTCATCATACATACCCACGCGACCGAGTGTTATACCGCGCAGGACGCGCAGACCGTGACCGAAACGCGTTCAGCCGACCCGCAAAAGAATATGGTAGCCGTCGGCGATGTTATAGTCGACACGCTCAAAGCTAACGGCGTTAACGCGCTGCATTGCACGACTATGTTCGATAAGGACGACTATAATTCCGCATACGAAAATTCGCGCAAGGCTGTCGAGGAGTACTTGGCAAAACATCCGAGTCTGCGCTATGTCATTGACGTACACCGCGACGCTATACAGTATGACAACGGAAGCATGGTAAAGACCTCGGCGGAGATAGATGGCGAGAGCGCGGCGCAGGTCATGCTCGTCGTCGGCACAAACCAGGCGGGCGCCGACCACCCGGGGTGGAAAACAAATCTGTGCGTTGCAATGCGCACGCAGCTCGCCCTCGGGCAGGCGCACGATAATTGGGCGCGCCCGATAAATCTGCGCACGGCAAGCTTTAATCAGCAGTATGCCCCCGGCGCGTTCCTGCTCGAGATAGGCACATGCGCCAATACCCTGAACGAAGCAAAACTGTCCGCAAAAGCCTTCGCCGAGGCTTTCGCGGGGTTGATAACAGACCCGTGATGGGGCAATCTTGCGAGAGGGGCTTTTCGAGAAAAGTCCCTCTCGCGCTCACCCCAAAAGCTTTTGGGGAATATTTATGATGTCCTATTTATCGGTAACCTATAAATC
Source organism: uncultured Ruminococcus sp. (assembly GCA_964630005.1). Classification (GTDB taxonomy): domain Bacteria; phylum Bacillota; class Clostridia; order Oscillospirales; family CAG-382; genus UBA1206. Next base: position 1,348 of record CAZVSW010000206.1, read on the forward strand.
TGATGTGATGAGATTTATAAAACCGTTAGTTTATACGCTGACCGTAAAGCAAGCGCGCCGTTTAGCCTTCCCCGCCGGAGGCAAACTTTATAGATCCGATAACCGAAAAAATCCGGCGTTTTTTATTTATTTTAGCTTTATCGGATGTATAACATCAAGAATTTTTTCTGATGAAGATTCTTGCAGGTACACGGGGTTTAGTGAGTGCTTTGAATATTGTAAGTATGACGATTCGGTTGTTTTAATGAGCAGAGACGTAAAGAAACGCTCCCAACTAAAGTATCGCTCGCTTTCTATATAATCGCTCGGATTATCTAAAATATTATCTACATTCTTATCTTTTATTAAATCGGATTTAAGTATTAACCATTCAAAAGACTCAGGCAGGTAAAGAGCAAGATCTTTTATTACATTTTGCAGCTTAACTACTTTTTCCATCTCAGACCCGAAAGCAGCTCCGTCGGCTATTACCAATACATGATCTGACCCGTGATCAAGTAACATCTGAAAGATATTTGATTTTCCGTTAGCGGATATACAGGTCGATCCCTTATCCTTGCAAACGCCGTTAAAGAACTGAAATCCTGAATTTGAGTCCTCGGTTATAATAACGGTCGGCATAACAGATTCGTTGTATTTGTTATGAGCATATATGTGAAAAAGTTCGTTATAAGTCTGTTTTAGCTGACCGTACTTTCCCGCGTCACGAATACCGTAAATTTCGTTAATACTGTAAGGAAGTGCGTTAAGTCCCTCACGTGTTACGATTACATAATAATTATCCGTTTTCTGAATAGCTAAAGCAAAATCCTTTGATGAAACAAAACGGGAACCTTCGTCTATAAATATGATACTGTTATGAATAGTCGATAGCTGCGCTTCCCAATTCATACCGCTTAAAACAGCGCACGTTTTATCACATTGCAGCGTTATTCCGCTGTCCTCGCCGTTTTCATAGTATTCCCGAACCATTTCGATCAAAACGGTTTTTCCTGTCGCACTGTTACCGCGAATGATAGTTATGTTTCGTCTGACTTCAAAGCTGTACTTTATCTTTTTATTTTGAATTGTAACCTGATGAATACCTGTCATTTGATTCTCCTATACATAAAGGCCGGCAATCGGAATCAATTCTTTCATACTGTGTACAGTCTGATCGGTATTAAGAATGCGGATATCAAATTCATCCTCGCCGAAGTCCATAAGGTGAAGAAGATTTATTGTGATGTCTTTATCTTCACTCAGCTTCAGAATCCATTTTGCACAGTTATCACCGCAGTTTGAAGCATTGAAAATATTTTCA
>CAZVSW010000207.1:0-2640 GCA_964630005.1 uncultured Ruminococcus sp.
ATGTGCCCAAAATACTTGGTTGGAGACGACCCGGGAAAATAGGTCGATGCTGACACAGAAAACAGATGTTAATTGTTAACATCTGTTTTTGCTTTATGTGCCCGATATTTTTGGGCATTTTTTGTTGCGCCGGCATTTCATAATGTTCAGTTATATAAAAATTATTGTTGACTTTCAGCCTTTGATATTATATAATAGAATTGTAAATAGATAACAGAGGTGATTCCAATGCAGATTTCATTTTTACTGCCATATTAATATTCTATAGATTGAATAGTGAATATGGCGGATTTGGACTTTTCATTGGATGATACAATTGGGTGATAAATCGTGGGCTGATAAGCGTGGATATTTTCCGTCGCGTATAGTGCCAAATTCGACACAATATGAGAATCCGGAAATGCTTTCATGGACGTTTTGGTATTATGGAGAGCCTGTATATCAGGATTTTTATAACAGCACGCCGGTTTATTTTAGGATAACAAGTTAAAAACATGAAAAAAATACTTTTAGCAATGATTTTCTCGCTTATCTTGGCATTCAGCGCCGCTTGTTCATGGAAAGATGAACCTCAGTTTGACATTCCTTTTACAAAGGACGCCATTGAGGAGCTGCTCTCGTCGGATGAATTGATATCGAAGCCGTTGATTTCTGACGTTGAGATCACGAAATATCCGGCTGAAGACTTTCTCTTCAAAAACAAGTGTTGCCTTTTTTACGGTGACCGTGAGCGAAACAGCGCACTGTCGTGCACTGTTGACGACTTTATCAGAGAGTATCCCCCTGAAATAGTGCGGACGATTCGCATCGATTCGGGCGGCAAATACCTTTACATTGTCTATGAGCTTGATGACGCGACAAGAGTTTTTGTGTTTTTTAAAGACAATCCGTATGATAAAAACTGTCTGCCTCCGGTTATTATGAAAAAAGCGCTCTTGATGAACGATTTCGCCGGGCTGAAGGTCGGCGATACAATGGCTGACGTGGCTGCGATCGATCCTGTTGCCGAATTGTATCGCGCGGGCTATGATCAGAGAAATTGGGATATTCCTCAAGATAGTGATTCGACGTTTCATTTGCCGCTAAGTCATGAAAAAGGACCGTTGCCTGCCGAGCCGATTTTCACAGTTCACTTGCTTCGCGACGGCGTTATTCAAATCAACTATATGCGCTCCGAGGAGACTGGTGAATACAATATAATCTCAATCAACAAATCTCTTAATTTTTCAATTTTTTCTGCGTACTACGGGGGTTTTTGCAAGATCTATTCCGACGATTATGTGAATTGATTATAATAATCACTGTTCACGCAAGAGCTCCATATTAAAGATAACAGAGGTGATTCCAATGCAGATCGAAGGGATATCCGGGCATTTATAATCGAAAGGAGATCGTATCGTGAAAACCAAAAAAATCGTAATAATTTTGCTTTCCGTATTAATAATCGCGGCAATCGGCACGTGTATCGGGCTTGCGCTTCAAAATAAAAGCGACATTGACCCGGAGGATCTGCTTGTCACTGTCAATGGGAAAGGGATTTCGAGTGCGAGTATCAAAGAAAATCTCGAGATCTTTCGCTTGAGCGAAAAATACCCTGATGTTATGTGGAACATTTCCGACAAATGGCTCGATGAGAGGCTTGATGATATAATCGAAAACGAGCTTTTGCAGCAGGAGGCCGAACGGCGCGGAATCGAGGGCAATAGAGAAGAGGTTGAGCAGCATTTGAAAGATCAGCTGGCAGTGCTATATGAGGCGGCTGACGCTGGCGATCCTATGTCTTTGCTGATGCTGGAGCATTTCAAAAATTATGCCGGAACTCCCGAGGAATACTACGCGCGGGAAGGTATCGTAAAGTTGATGATGCGGACGGCTGGCGCTGCCGAGCTCATGCGGCGGGAATGCGATGCTAAAGGCGCAGTAACGCAGGACGAGATGATGGCTGTGCGTGATGAGTTTGTAAAGTCGCTCAGGAAGCGTGCAAAAATTGTGATAAATCAGGAAAACCTTGAAAAACTCAGAGCTGAAGCCGATGAAGTGATAGGCAACATTGAAAATACACTTGAAAAACATATTTCCTCGCAATGATGGGGCGATCCTTGTGGCGGGGGACAACACTCCGCGTTTTCTTCCGACCAATCTTTCTTTGATTTGAAAGCACTTATTTTTGCTCTGCAACGCCGTCGTACACAATGTACGGCGGCATTTTGTTGTTGTTTTGCACAAATATTTTAAAGAAAACAAAAAATATTCGTCGGCGGTGTTGACAGCAGGGCTTTTATGCTATATAATATTTTTACAGCAAACAATTTGCTGAAAAATAATTATCGAAAGGACAGCACAAATGAAAAACTTCAAAAAACAAGCCCTCGCCGTAATCACCATGATTATGCTTCTCGCGACTGCTGCGTGCAAGAGCCTTTCACCTGACGACACTTCTGTCGCTGATCACGGGTCGCTTCCGACTCAGGCTGACGGAGAGTTTTCCGAATGCTCCGAAATCATCGATCTTTCTGAGCCTTCACCCACTTCGGAAGAAATATCCGACGAGATTTCAGAGGAAGTTTCGGAAGAGTTATCGGAAGCTTCTTCAGACGAATCAATTTTTGAATCGTCATCCGAGGAGGTTTCCGCAGTTAT
>CAZVSW010000208.1:0-2607 GCA_964630005.1 uncultured Ruminococcus sp.
AGGATTTCACCCATGGATAAGGAAAACAAGGAAGTTCAGAAGCCCTTCCGTCCCCGCAGAAAGAAAAAGGTTTGCATTTTCTGCGCTGAAAAGATCGATCATATCGATTACAAAGACGTAGCAAGACTCAGAAAGAATCTTACCGAAAGATCAAAGATTCTTCCCAGACGTGTTACCGGCAACTGCGCTCTTCATCAGAGACAGCTTACTGTCGCTGTTAAGCGTGCAAGACAGGTTGCTCTTATTCCCTACATTTCTGACTAATCAAAAAGCGGACTTTTGTCCGCTTTTTTCACATCTCAAATAATACCGGTTACATATATGACAAACGAGCAGATAATTGAATCCATACTCCGGGAAAACGGAATTGAAGAATTTGCCTTTCTTCCATTCGGAAGCGCATCCGTAGCAAACGAACGGCTGTGGAATCAGTGCAGAGACACAATGAAAACATGCATCGTTGTGCTGTTTCCGTACCGTACCGAATACGACATTGAAGACAACTACATCATATCCTCCTATGCGCGCACAAAGGATTATCATAAACGATGCGCAGAGTTTTTTGAAACTGTGATTCCGCAATTAAAAGAAAGACTCGGTCACGAATTCCGCGGATATGCGGATCATTCTCCCATAGGTGAAAAATCAGCCGCCGCCAAATGCGGTTTGGGTGCGCTCGGAAAAAACACGCTTCTTATAAACAAGCGCTACGGCAGCTATATTTTTATTGCCTCAATACTCACTGACATGGAGCTAAAAAGCGGCGAATCAGCGCCTTCACATTGTATAGGATGCGGGCAATGCATGAAATCATGCCCCGGAGGAGCTATCAGCGACGGCGGATATAACTATGAAAAATGTCTTTCATATGTTTCTCAGAAAAAGAGCAAGACACCTGAGGAATGGGAGATACTTCGAAAACATAAGATCGTATGGGGCTGCGACATATGCCAGGATGTGTGCCCTATGAACAAAGATGCCGAGCCAAGTACAGATCCTTATTTTGCCGAAGGCGTACTGAATAACATCAGCGAAGACACGATCGCAGCCATGTCAGACGAAACATTCTCGGAATATCCGTTTTCATGGCGTAAAAGAGATGTAATAATGCAAAATTTCAAAAATTGCACTTCTGTTATTGACTAACGGCACACATTGTGTTAAACTGTAAAAAACAATAATTTTTAAGGAGACAAACCAATGAAGATGACCTTCCGCTGGTATGGCGAAAGTGATCCTGTCAGCATCAAATATATATCTCAGATCCCAACAGTCACAGGGATTGTTTCTGCCGTATATGACGTCCCTCCCGGAGAGGTTTGGAGCGAAGAGTCTATAAACCGTTTGAAGAAAAACGCCGCAAACGCCGGACTCGAATTTGAGGTCGTTGAAAGCGTACCCGTCCACGAGGATATAAAGCTCGGTAAGCCGACTCGCGATAAGTATATAGAAGTATACCGCGAAAACATACGCCGGCTCGGCAAGGCAGGCGTAAAGTGCATCTGCTATAACTTCATGCCTGTATTCGACTGGCTCAGAAGCAGATTGGATTTCGAAAATCCCGATGGATCAACCTCTTTGATATACCGCGAAGAGGATCTGCAATCAATGAATCCGCGTTCGGGAGAGCTGTCTCTCCCCGGTTGGGACAGCAGTTATACAAAGGAATCGCTCAATTCCCTTCTCGACGAATATGAAGATATAAGCGAAGAAAAACTTTGGAGCAATCTTAAATATTTCCTTGACGGAATTATTCCGGTATGCGAAGAATACGGCGTTAATATGGCGATTCATCCGGATGATCCGCCCTGGGGAATTTTCGGACTTCCGAGAATCATCAAGGATTTTGAAAGTCTTGAAAAGCTTTGTGAGATAAACACCTCCAAATGCAACGGAATTACTTTGTGCACCGGTTCACTCGGCGTCTCAAAGAGCAATAACGTCCCCGAAATGATCCGTCATTTCGGAAAAATGGGACGTATTCACTTCATACATACGAGAAATATTCTTATAAACGGCGAAAAATGCTTCAACGAAACAGCGCACCCGTCATGCTACGGTACACTTGACATGCACGAGATCGTTTCCGCTATGTACGACGCCGGATTCGACGGATACATCCGCCCGGATCACGGCAGAATGATCTGGGGCGAGACCGGAAAGCCCGGGTACGGCCTTTACGACCGCGCTCTCGGCGCTGTATATATCTCCGGACTTATTGAAGCAGTCGGAAAGGAAAGAGGATTATTATGAACAACCATCTTAAGCAAATAGCGGACCGTATAAAATACATGCGCGAGATTCTTGAAATGACCGACGAAGAGCTCGCGAGTAAGATCAACATGCCACTAGACGAATACCGTTCATATGAATCCTGCGAAAAGGACATTCCTATTTCAATGATATATTCCGTGGCGTCCGAGTTGAATATCGACCCCACCGAACTGCTCACCGGCGAAGCGCCGAAAATGAACAGCTATACAGTGACACGTGCCGGTCAGGGCGTTTCTGTTGAGCGTTACAGCGGATACGCATTTGAATCCCTCGCTTCCAATTTCATAGACCGCGATAAAGAGCCTATGATCGTAACCATTTCTCCGAGCGAGA
>CAZVSW010000209.1:0-2604 GCA_964630005.1 uncultured Ruminococcus sp.
TCGACTTTGTGATCTGTACCCATTTCTCTTTTTATGGATATAACGGTTTTGTCGGGATTTGTGATTGCCTGTCTTTTTGCAACCTGACCGACCATTCTTTCGCCGTTCTTGCCGAAAGCAACAACAGAAGGAGTTGTTCTCTTTCCTTCCGGATTGGGGATTACGATGGGCTCGCCGCCTTCGAAAACTGCAACGCAGGAGTTTGTAGTACCGAGATCGATACCGATGATTTTGTTGGACATAAATGCTACCTCCGAATTTATAAAATATATTTTTTTACTTAGTTAACGACCTTTACCATGGCGTGTCTGATTACCTTATCGTTCATGGTGTAGCCCTTTTGAAAGGTCTGAGCCACAATGTTTTCGCCCTTTTCAGGGTCTTCCTCATGCATTATCGCGTTGTGGAAATTGGGATCGAAGCTTGCTCCGTCCGACTCGATAGGCTTGACGCCGAGCTTGTCAAATATCTCGTTCATTTGCTTCACTATCATGCGGAAGCCTTCGTTATCGCCTTCGTATTCGAGAGCGCGTTCCAGGTTATCAAGAAGCGGAAGGAAGGCCTTGACGGCGTCGATACGTGCATCTGTATAAGCGTCTGTCTTTTCCTTTGAAGAACGCTTGCGGAAATTATCATATTCAGCGTAAAGCCTGAGATACTTATCATTTTGCTCGTCGAGCTGTTTCTGGAGCTTGACTTCTGCCGGAGAAGCTGCTTCTTCGGCGGTTGCTTCTTCACTTGCGGCGGGCATTTCGCTTTCAGCAGCGGCGGAAGCTTCGGTATCGGGTGCGGCCTTCTGATTTGTTTCCTTTTTTTCGTCTTTACTCATTGTTAGTGTCTCCATTTTCGTTGTGATAACCGGAAAGACCGGCTACTATATAATTGAGTCCGGCTATGACTTTTTTGTAATCCATGCGCTTCGGACCTATGACGCCGATCGCGCCGACCCTCTTGCCGTCGATGCTCACCGGATGAACAACAAGACCGGTATCGTCAACGGGAAGCGGATCTTCTTCGCCGATAAGAACGTTAAGCTTTTCTGTGTCTGTTTTTGTAATAACGTCTGCAATGATGCTGTGTTCCTCCAACATGTCGAGCGCCTTTTTGGCTTTGGCGGCGGAGGCAAACTCCGGATACTCCAAGAGCTTTGTCGCGCCCTCTACGTGGATCTTGCTTTCGCAGTCTTCGGATAAAATATCGTTGATCGCGCGGGCAAAAGGGGAAGAGAAACGAGAAAGCGCGCCGAGCCGCTCTTCGAACCTGAATATAAGTGACATCGTAAGACGATCGGAAGTAATGCCTGTGAAAACGTCGTTCATAGCGGCGGTCACGGCGGTGAGCTCTTCGCGCGTTATCATAAACGGCAAACGCAGCTGACGGCTCTTAACCGGTTCGGTGTCGGAAATAAGAACGATGAGAACCGAATTACTATCTATAAAAACGGTCTCGATGCGGTTAGCACACATGCCGCTTTCTTCACAGAAGGAAAAAGACGTGTAATTTGTCATCTGGCTTATGATGCGGCTCGCTTTTTCAAGAACAGTACCTACTTCATTCATTTTGAAGGTCATAAGCTCGTTAAGAATGTTTATTTCCTCGATAGAGAGAAGATACTGCTCCATCAGATCGTTTACGTATGTCTTGTAACCAAGAGCGGTGGGAACACGACCCGCCGAGGTGTGCGGCTGGTGAAGATAACCCATTTCTTCAAGGTCATTCATCTCGTTTCTGATAGTAGCACTCGAAACAGCAAAGTGCTCGCTCGATGTCAAAAGCTTGGAACCGACGGGCTCGCCCGATGAGATATAGGCGTCTACGACGGATTTCAATATTTTTTTCTTACGCTCCGTTAATTCCATCGCGAGACCTCCTTTGTTAGCACTCTCGACCTGCGTCTGCTACATGAGCATAATATATCACTACATCTGGCATTTGTCAAGGGGTTTTGAAAATAAATTCGTGAATTTAATATTAACAATCGCGGAGAAAGTCGATTGCACTGCTAAAATGGTCGGGGCGCGTGCTGCGTGTGGCAAATGCCTTGAATGAAACCTGTTATCACTCGCAGGCGCTATCTGATAAATAGTCTCACAAACAATCACGTCAGGCTTTTTGCTGTCTCCATATATAATAAGGAAGAGATTTATCGTTTGTGCATTTTGACATCGTGTAAAGCGTCGATTTTTGCACAAAATTGCCGCCGTTTACTCCGACGACTATATTTTGTTGTTTGGTCATCTTGCAGACACTACATTGGCGGCTCGTTGACGTGATTAACATAATCAAATCTACGTAATTCTTTGTGATAATCTACAATATTTTCAAAAAACGAAATTTCCTCTTGAAAAATCGAGAAAAATGTATTATATTATTAAAGCACAGCGAACGCGGCTGTTTTTTTGCTGACTTTTCTGCTGTACGGCTGATTGGTCGTTCGCTTCGCTTTTGACCGCTTTTGCGGTCGAATACTCTGCTGTAGACACATTTTTTATATGAGGCTTTTGATGAGTAACGATAAATCAGCTTTTGAACATACTTTTGCTTTTATAGGCGCGGGTAATATGGCTTCCGCCTTTATTTACGGCTTTATTGACAATAAGGTTT
>CAZVSW010000210.1:0-2600 GCA_964630005.1 uncultured Ruminococcus sp.
GCGTTTTCCCCTGTTAGACCTCTTTCTTTAATAGGTGTCGCTTCGCGACGGATTTATTGTGTGTCGAGGAGAAAACAGGAAGTTTTCGTGAAAATTTCGTACGCGGTGCGATAGATTGCGGATTAAAGTTTTTTGCCAAGCTTTTTTTCAAAAAAGCGTAAAAAATCAAACAGCTGAGTCAAAAATACCTGATTCAGCTGTTTTTGATTTGGAATTAAACAAAAAATTTTAGATATTTTCAAAAAAATATTTTAAAAAGGCATTTAAAGTGTTGCAATATCCAAAAAAATATGATATTATATAAATGTACCGAAACCCATTGACACCAAAGGCAAATTCGACAGAAAGGCGTGATACTCGATGGTTATTGAAGAGTCGCAAAATCTCATAACCACCGTTTATTAAAATATATTAAAGAAAGGAACTCGCCATGAAAAAAATAATTCTGATAATCGTTTCGGCTTTATTAGTCGCGTCATGTACAGTTACGGCTATTGCGATTTCGATCAATTCTGAGCAAGCTGACACGCCTGTTACTCCCGGCGACCCCATCGACAGCGTTGTTGAAGCAGAAATAAACAGCCTTCGCGCTACGGTAAACGCCATTATATCCGAACCGATCTCTTTTGATAGTTCTGAAATATTTAAATACAATTGGAACACCTTAGGCGGTGCAGGCAATTTAAGATATGAAAACGGCAGATACGTTTATGATTATGTCAGCAACATCCCCCAGCTAAGCGATGAGTTTCTCGAATCGACTTCAACGGAAAAGCTCATCGAATTTGCCATTGGTGACGCGCTTACTATGAGCCGTATGCTTTCAAGCGATAGCGTACACGACAGCGTATATGATTATCTTATCAAAAACGTAAGCTTATTTGCTGAACTTGAAAACCGCCCGGACACTGCTTATTACCTTCTTAAGAAATACCTTTCTGCGCCCGTAGATGTCGAAGATGTAAAAGAGGGCTTCAGAATGAAGAATATCGAATTTCTGCTTACGCGTAAGCCGTATGCCCAATCACTTACCGATGAACAGTTTAAGATTTTTGTATTGAGGCTTCACGAAAATTTTGCAGCCCGTGATAATTCAAAAATAGTTTCAAATGCAGACAGTTCCATAATGACCTATGACGAATATGTTGTCGAACGATACAACGATGTATGCGGGCATTTTGCAATCACTCCGATGCAGCTTGACCCGAAAGCGCAGACTTCAACCGATGTGATCGATAAGGAATATGAAGCTGTATTTATGGAAAGACTGAACAGACTCAGGTAATTTAATATAAAGCGCACAAAACTGCAAAAACTGTTTTGTGCGCTTTTATGATCAAAGAAAAAACTTATGCTCACGTCAAAAAATAGTTCTTAACGTCGGCTTCTCACCGTCCGCAAGCGTGGGTACGAACGTAAACAGCCGCTCGCGCGCCGCACAGTAGGTTTCAAAGTCGCCCGACTTCGCCGCCCCGCAAAGCTCCGCCGCCGCGTCGTCGATCCGATCCAGCTCGTCTTCGTGAATCGAAAGCGAAAGCGAACCGCGCTTTTCGCTCCAGAGCGCAAAAAAGCTCTCCGCATAGTCGCTGCCCTCCGCGTCAAACGCCGAACGCGACGTCGGCAGCTCCATAAGCCGCGCATAAAGCTCGTCCGTGACCCCGCGGACAAATACGGCGTTCATCACTACTATTAATAATATAAATACAAGCAGACATCCCGCAATTATCGTGTGCTTCACCGCTTGTCCTCCTTTTTTACCGTGATCTTGTTGCCCGCGTCGTCGCAGGTCATATAGAGTATGTCTTTTATGTCGGCCCTGCGCCTCTTCGCCTCGGCGGCAACCTCTTTTTTCGATATGCCCGATGCCGCGGCAAAACATTTGCGAATTTTTCCGTCAATCACCACCGGATGCGTCATGTCTTTTTCGTTAACACTAATCCCAAGGTCGTTCGGCGTCGCCGCATCAAACGCCGCCTTCGGCAGTACGCTCATTTTGCCGTTTTGCTCCAAAATAACGTACTCTATGTCGCCGATATTACGGTAGCCCGCGCCGCGTATCTGCGAAAATACCTCGTCAAGGGTGATCCGCGCCTTCTTTAACGCCGCTTCAACCACTTTCCCGTCCGCAACAAGTATTATTGGCTCGCCGAGCAAAACTCCGCGCACCGCCGCCGAACGCTGTATCACAAACGCCACGATCGTCTCTATGCACCCCAGCACCGTCACGGCGATCACGCCGTGCAGCATCGGTATGTCAATGTCGGTTATGGGCAGCGCCGCCATCTCCGATATCAGAAACGCCGTCACAAATTCGCTTATCTGCATCTCGCCGATCTGCCGTTTTCCCGTTAATCGCATGATCGCCGTAAGTATTATAAAAAACAAGACCGTGCGCACCAATATTACCGCCATAAGCTGACCTCCAAACTGTCGTTTGACCTATTTTTCCCCCGAACTGTATATTTTAAACATATCACGGCTGAAAAATTGCCCATCGATTTGTGAAATATTGTGTCGAATTTGTTGTTGACATTCTGGGGTCGATGTGTTATAATAGCAAAGCTGTCTGAGAGAGACAGCGAGCGGACAATGAAAACTGA
>CAZVSW010000211.1:0-2599 GCA_964630005.1 uncultured Ruminococcus sp.
GCGACGGTCACTTATATTTTGGCTTCAAACTCCGCCAGGAGTCACTACAACGCACAGCTCGATCAGGCGTATTCGGATCTGGCGCCGTTTACAAAGCTTCTTGAGATCCACTCCTACGTTACTCAGAACTACGTCGGAGAGATCGATGAGGAAAGGCTTCTGAACGGCGTCTATAACGGATATTTTCAGGGGCTCGGCGACCGTTTTTCCATGTACCACACCAAAGAGGACATGGACGAAATGAACATGACGTCGGACGGCAAGCTGGTCGGCATCGGTATCATAGTAAGCTATGACCTCGATGACCAATCGATATATATACGCCGTATAATGCCCGACTCCCCGGCAGAAAAAGCCGGACTTCAGATAGGCGATCAGATCACAGCCGTCGACGGCGTAAAGGTCTCTGAAGAAACCTATACCCAGTGCGTCGACGCCGTAAAAGGCGAAGAAGGCACTTCCCTTACTGTAGAAATCAAACGCGGAAGCGAAACGCTGAACCTCGAACTCACGCGCGCCGGCGTACGTTCAAGAGTGGTGTATCTCGATTACCTTGAAGGAAACATCGCCTATATCACCATTTCCGAATTTTCCGGCAATGCCGCTTCTGATTTCATCACCTGCATGAGAGAAGCTCAGGCGAACAATGTGTCCGGCTATATTTTTGACATGCGAAGCAATCCCGGCGGCGATCTCGAAATTATCTGCACCATTCTTGACTATCTGCTGCCAGAAGGACCTATCATCCGCGTTAAGGATGCGGCAGGTAATATATGCTTCACTCGCGACTCGGGAAAAAGGTGTGTAGACGCTCCTATGACTGTTCTGGTCAACGGAAACACTGCTTCGGCCGCCGAGCTCTTTACCGCGGCACTGCGCGATTATCACAAAGCCACGATAATCGGCACAACAACTTTTGGCAAAGGAACGATGCAGCATATCATCACACTGTCTGACGGCACAGGTGTGCGCCTTTCCTGCTACTACTACGATCCTCCGTACGGCGAAAACTACCACGGAATAGGCATCACTCCTGACATCGTTCTCGAACAGGACGAATATTATGAGCTTCGCCCATATCTTTTAAACGAAACAAACGACATCCAAATTAAAGCGGCGAAAGATACGCTTGCTAAAATCATTGAAGGAGAAAATAAATAATGGCAAAACAGATATACGTCTCCAAGGAAGGCTTTGAAAAACTTCAAAACGAACTGGAACATCTTAAAACGGTAAAACGCGTTGAGGTTGCAGAAGCAATAAAAAAAGCCCGCGCCTACGGCGACCTTTCGGAAAACAGCGAGTACGATGAAGCGAAAAACGAACAGGGCGAAATCGAATCGAAGATCGCTCAGCTTGAAGAAACACTTCAGAACGCAGTTATACTTGAAGACAAGGATCTTAAAACCGACCGCGTAAATGTCGGTACCAAAGTCAAGATCTATGACTTTGAGCACGGCAAGGAATATGAATACAGCATTGTCGGCGTTACCGAGGCAGACCCGTTCGAAAATAAGATTTCCGACGACTCCCCTATCGGCAAGGCACTGCTCGGCTGCCGCAGAGGCGATACTGTTACAGTTGAAGCTCCCAAGGGCATTCTCAGATTCAACATCATGGAAATTTCAAAATAATTCAAGGATAAGTATTTATAAATGACAGACGAAAAGATTACAACCGCAGAAGAATCCACCGAGGAAAATCTCAGCGAAATACTCGCGGTACGCCGCCGCAAGCTGGCCGATCTTAAGGCCGCCGGCAAAGACCCATATGAAGTCGTTAAGTATGATGTAAACGCAAAAATTGCACAGATCAGAACCGATTTTGCAGAGTTTGAACCCACGATCACGGAAGAAAACGCTCACTCAATGACCGTTTCCGTCGCAGGAAGAATGATGAGCCGCCGCGATATGGGTAAGGCGAATTTTATCGACGTCGCAGACTCTACCGGACGTATGCAGGTCTATGTCAAGATAGATGAGATCGGTCAGGACGATTTTGCCGAATTTAAGAAATTCGATATCGGCGATATTATCGGCATCGAGGGCTTCGTTTTCCGCACGCGCCGCGGCGAAATATCCATTCACGCAAAGAAGATCAAGCTCCTTTCCAAATCTCTTCTTCCCCTCCCCGAAAAGTTCCACGGACTTAAGGATACCGACCTCAGATACCGTCAGCGCTATGTTGACCTCATCGTCAACCCCGACGTAAAAGATACATTTATAAAGCGTTCGCAGATATTCCGCGAGCTGAGAGCATATCTCGACGGTCTCGGATATCTTGAAGTTGATACTCCGGTTCTGCTTCCTCTCGAAATCGGCGCGGCAGCGCGTCCTTTCAAGACGTTCCACAATGCGCTCGGTATTGATATGTACCTCCGCATCGAAACGGAGCTGTATCTTAAGCGCCTCATTGTGGGCGGAATTGATAAGGTGTATGAAGTCGGTCGTATCTTCAGAAACGAAGGTATGGACGCATCGCATAACCCCGAATTCACAACCATCGAAATGTATCAGGCATATACCGATTACCTCGGAATGATGGATATCATCGAGAATATGTATAAGACCGTCACACGCAATATCTGCGGCAAAGACGT
>CAZVSW010000212.1:0-2570 GCA_964630005.1 uncultured Ruminococcus sp.
CTTGCTCACCGCCTGCGTCGTGAAGCCACAGAATATGCTTTGCGCACATCACATCTATTTCTTCCGAAGTCAGCTTTCGGAGATTTTGTTCGTCATGCTGACGCAGATACGGTTCTGCCATTGTAACAATACAGTATCCGTCGATAGTTTCGACATATTCAAATTCATGGCGCTCTGAGAGCATTTCCGTAAACAGTTCTTTACTGAATCCGGCGTGACGGCATTGCCGTTCTATCGCATTGAGATCGATACTGTACTGACAGTCTATCTGACCGTCCACAGCTTTCTGCGTATACTTATCAGCCAGCCATCGCATTTCATCTGTGAAAGCATATAACGACGGATATTGCTCCTGTTTCACAAGATTTCGGGCATTCGGGATATACGCCGAGTACCTTGCGTAGTTGTAGCCCTGCGGATCGATGAGAATTCCATCCTTTTCGTGTTCGCTGAATATAAGAAGACAGGAGCGAGTATTGGCCGTTCTTTCGTGTTGCTCCTTATTAAATTCCCGAATAAAATCATGGTCGTGAAGTGGTGTTTGAACAAATTCGGCAAACTCTGCAGAAGATAGCTCTACAACTTTATCGACACTGCAGGCTTCTGTTCTAAAATCTGTTCTTTTACGTTCAAGCTCCGTTTGTATGATCATCTGCAATCTCCCTTACGTAGAAAAAATCTGCGGATTTTCCTCATCGGGATGATCCGCAGACTCATGTTCGTCATAAATATTGCGGCCAACAACAGAAAGAAGGCTGTGAGGATTTTCGTGACACTGTTCGCAGTATTCAAGGTGGCAGGTCATCTCAATACAGTCCTCGGTCATGATCAGCTCGTTTATTTCTTCTCTCTGCCGTAATTCTTCTTCGAGCAGTTTGCCATTCTGATTGGTGTCGGACACATCCATGCCGAAGTGATAGTACAATTCCTCATAGGAGATCGACCATCTTCCGTCCTCCGAATGCTGTGTGCATTCCGAGATGGCGTAATCGGCAAGACGCTTTATTTTTTCTTTCTCCATTTGATTCTTCCTTTCTTACATTTGCGGAGTAAATCCGGGCAGTTCGGTTTCTTCATCCTCAACATTCGGGCAATACTTTGTGTAAAACATAATGTCAATATCTTTGCCTGTTACCACATCGGCAACGATATCCTTGTCAAGATGATCTACGATCATGTTAAGCAGTTCATCATCCACAGGGAGAGCCACGCCGAAGCGCTCATTGATCTCCGTATATTCAAAGTTATAGTTGCCGGAAAAGGTGTTTGCTGTACCTTCGTCAATGAGATATTCGGCAATGGTCTGTGCGTAGGATTCCTTATCGAAGTACGGTGCGAGGGATAAAAATCCGGCTTTCCGTATTTCATCATCCGTCATACTGATCACATCGCTGAGTGTGTTGTACAGTTCCTCGCCGCTTTCGTTCTCTCCGATATAACAGATCAGCCGTCCGAGCAGATCGGTGTTTCTATTGGAGATGGCATCCGAGACAGCTTCGCTTAGGCGTTCGTAATTCTCATCGATATACTGAGTGATTCCTCGGTCAAGCTCCGTCTCACTCATATCTTCAATATCTCTGCCTATAATGAGTTCGAACTCGTCAAGCGTATTTTCGTACAGCCCATCGCTGCCGTTATATACCTGACAGCAAAAGCCGGAGCATTTTTCGGCTGATCCGTTTGTCCGTTCTTCAGTCCAACGGTCAAACCGTGATGTGACAATAAATCCTCTGTATCTCATGCTGCGTCCTCACTTTCATTGATATAGTTTATATACGGCACTTTCAGCCAGTGCGTCCATGCGGTATCGCCGAGGTTGGTCAGTATGACCCCGGCTTTCGTATTTGCCGCCTGTACCACCTTGCCGTTGCCGATATAGATTCCGATGTGTCCTTCATGCCATACGGCAAGTCCGGGGATTTCGGGAATGGTGTTGATTGCACCTTTTTCGGTCGCTGCATTGTACATAGCGTCTGCGCCGATGTCGGGCATACCGTTTGTGCAGTAGACGATCTCCTGTGTCTCGGTGTTAAACCAACCGTATCCCTTAATAAGACCGACACAGTCTGCGGTTCTTCTGCCGAGCCAATTTTGACGGATAAATTCTTCATTGCAGCCAACCTCATCGGGATACTGTGCCGTCTTGCTTGTGATCGCCGCTTCGTCAAGCACATTGCCGTATGTGCCGAACACATAACCCCAGCCGGATTTTTGTGCTTCCATTGCCCACTGCACAAGATCAAGATTGTTTTTTGTAGTGGGATCGGTATAGCCGGAGGTGTCGATATACACCGCACGGATACTGCCCATCGCATTGCTGAAATCCTCGGTTTTGATGTCTGTTCCGAATGCGGAATTGACCGCATCGATGAGCTGCTCATCTGTCTGAACGGCATCTTGCCCGGCAGAAAAACAGCCCACAAGCCTTGACACAAAGTCTGACTCATGAGCCTTATCTGATAGCGCTGTTACATAAAGCACCTGCGCCTCTTTTACTCTGCCTGTAAATCCTGCGTCTTTCATAGAAGTCTCAATGTCTGTCATCGTAGTTTCTATGAATTGCAGCTTTG
>CAZVSW010000213.1:0-2569 GCA_964630005.1 uncultured Ruminococcus sp.
CAGAACTCGCTTAAGTTTTTTGCTTAACTGAATATGCAATTAAGAGCGCCGATTTTTCGGCGCTCTTTTTAGCTCTATTGACTATTGATTTTCTTTAGGATTCACGAAGTGTAAGTCACTGCTCGTGGCTCATGGCTCGTAACATTTGCAAGACCGCAGCTTTTTGCCCGACCGTAAGACAAACCCAGCAATCAAACAACTCTTTGAGGTCGGGCGACATTTCAACCATATCGCCTTCAGCAAAAAACTGCGAGAGCGTGATGCCGAATCCTTTGCAGATCGCTTCCAACGTTGCAATCGAAGGGACGGTATTCCTGCGAAATATATTTGCCAGCGTTGCTTGCGAAAGCCCGCTTTGCAGTGATAGTCTGTACATCGTCCAGCCGCGTTCCTTTAACAGCCGTTGGAGTCTCTCGTTTGTGTTCATTGCATCGCCTTCCTTCCGATAACATTTCACTTGTATATATTTTACCGTTCTTTTGAAAAAAATCATAGAAAACACTTGTATAAGTATTACCGTTATGCTGAGTTGTATTACAAAAAGCGGTCACGTCCCGCTGAGGAACGTAACCGCCTTGTCTTCGGTCTGTGATTTTTCGCTATCCCCAAATAGTATCGGCAAGCTTTTTCACGCGCGTAAAGTCGCATATCATGGAATTGGGCTTCTTTGCCGCGTCGTCCTGCGACATGGGAACAAAATGATAGCATTTCCTGTTTCTCAGTTCTGCGAAATTCATAAATGTTGCCCCGAGGGCATCATTTGTCGCAAGCGCTATCAACAGTGGATGATCGTTTCGCAAAAGACACTTCGCCGCCATAGTAACCGCTGTATCCGTAACGCCGTTTTTCAGTTTTGCGAGCGTATTGCCGGTACATGGGCAGATAATGCCCCCTTCGAAGCCCTTTCCCGTTATCTTCGCCTCCGCAGAGGCAATGTCGCGTATCGATTCTTTTCCGGTAAGCTCTTCTACCCTGCTTACAAATTCATCGGCCCTGCCGAACCGAGTGTCGTACCTCGCGGCATTTTCGGATATTACCGCCGTAAGGTCATATCCCGCCGAAACAAGCTCTTCCAAAACCGCGAGCGCACGGCTGTGATTGCAGAAAGAACCACAGATAGCAAATACCAGTTTACTCATTATCATTATCCCTCGTGATCAGTTTTTCAAGAGTATCGGCGATGATCCTTCCGGCCGTGATCGGCGCGACTTTGCCCGGAAGAGACAGCGCCCAGATGACATTAAGACCGTATTGCTTAGCCTTTTCAAAGTCAAGCCCTCCGGGACGCGACGCCAGATCTATGACCGGTGTGCCATGACGTATGTAGCGGTACATATCCGGAGTTATCACATGCTGCGGAACACTGTTGAATATCACATCTGCGTTCTGCATCGCTTCACCGAGCGCGTCGAAAGCGATCGCGTTGTAGCCATACGCTCTTGCGTATGCTCTGTCGTCCTCACGGCGCGCGCATACCGTCACGTTAACTCCCAAAGCAAAGAGCCTGTGCGCCAAAAGTTTTGCCACCCTGCCGAATCCGATCACCACCGCTTTGGAGTCAAACAGCGTTATCGGCAGCTCCTCCATCGCTATCGCCATCGCGCCCTCCGCTGTGGGAACGGAGTTCATTATCTGAAGCTCTTCGCTTTCATAATAGTCAACGGCGTTTCTCGCCCTCGCGGTGATGTAATTATCGAGCATACCGCCGTAAATACGTGACTTTGACCCAACTGCGGCGAGGACGTCCTCAACAAGTATCTCGCCGCTGCAAAGCGGAGCAAATATATGCAGCTTGTCACGGGTATACGGCAAAGGGAGTACAACCGCAAAAGCGCCGTCCACCGCAGTCAGGATATCATCGCCCCTGACCGCCCTGCCGAGCTCGCCGCCGAATCCGTCAAAACCCACCGCGGCAACCTCATACTTTTCGGAAAGTAACGACAGCGCTACCGTTTGCCGGTGATCGCCGCCTATAAACGCAATTTTTCTGTTCATCGTAACACCTCGATGTATTATATTCAGTAAATCAAAAACTGACAGCGACGAAAAAACCTTGAAATTTTCTATTGACAAATAGCCGACGATGTTGTATAATAGTCAAGCGATAGAGAGCGTTTCAAATCAATGCTTTTTATTTCAAAATTTGCGGGTATGGCGGAATTGGCAGACGCGCTAGATTCAGGTTCTAGTGGGGGCAACTTCGTGGAGGTTCAAGTCCTCTTACCCGCACCATCAAGAGACAATAAAAAAGATATTGTCCCCGAAAACCCCGATTTTATCGGGGTTTTCGCCGTTTCAGGCGGCGATTTTTTGAGAGTCCGTTTCGTAGATGTAAAATGGGCATTTTCCCTTTGCGGAATGGTTTGAACTCTCACAACAACAAAATATCAGCAAGACAGGCAGATAGAAGTAAAAAACTATCTGCCTTTTTTGTTATCCGAAAGGAGCTAACAAAAACGACTTGTCCGAAATAATGGAGTCCGCTAAAACTTTAATAATGATTGATAACCCCAATATCAGCCTCCGGCTTTTGTTTTATCCTTTCGGCAAAAGTCGGAGGCTTTTTCTA
>CAZVSW010000214.1:0-2539 GCA_964630005.1 uncultured Ruminococcus sp.
TTTCAAAGGGATCGTCCAGCTCGATCTCCTTGGCGATGGTAACGCCGTCGTTGGTGATGAGCGGAGAACCGAATTTTTTATCAAGTACAACATTTCTGCCCTTAGGACCGAGAGTGACTTTAACTGTATCGGCAAGAGTATTTACTCCTCTGAAAAACGCTTCTCTTGCTTCTGTGCCGTATTTAATTTCTTTAGACATAGTAAAGATTTTCCTTTCGAAATAGAAGTAAATTAAAAGCCTTATTCAACAATGCAAAGAATATCGTTTTGTTTGACAACGACATATTCTTCGTCTTCCAGCTTGATTTCGGTGCCGGAATATTTGCTGGTGATAACCTTGTCGCCGGGCTTAACGGTCATAACAACTTCCTTGCCGTCGATAACGCCGCCGGGACCCACTTCGATAACATAGGCAAACTGGGGCTTTTCCTTTGCAGCGCCTGCAAGAATTATGCCGCTTTTGGTTGTTTCTTCGGCTTCAGCCATTTTGATGACGACTTTGTCGCCGAGGGGCTTGAGTTTCATGTTTATTTCCTCCTAAAATGTCCGGATCGGGTACAAAGCAGGGCGTTCGCCCCGCTCCAAATACAACGTAAAAACGCTATTTGGATACTCTTTCCAATTTATCAATCGTTAGATATAGTAGCGCAAATTTATGAACTGTTCAAGAAATAAAAGTTAAATTTTTTAGTGACGTTTTGCGGTATCTGTCGTATTCTGAGGTTTAAAATACTGATAAAGCAGGCAACGTAGCATACCGTTATACAGAGGGCGCTTTTTGTCGGCGCGTCTGCCGAAATCGCGCTCAAAATCCATATTGTCGGAGATAAAATAAAGCTGCCAGTTCGGGACGGACTGAGCCATGGCTTTGCCCACTTCACGGACAAGCTCAGCCGCCGACTCGCGGTCACCCATACGCTCTCCGTACGGCGGATTGCAGACGACCGTACCTCTTGCGCCGTCTATCGGCGAACAAAACGAGCGCGCGTCGCGCACATCAAATGTAATATTTTCAAAAACTCCGGCGCGTTCGGCATTTTTCTGAGAAAGCAGGACGCAATCCGGGTCTATATCGCTGCCGAATATGAGGCGCTCGCCCGGTACGATAAGCGAACGCGCCTTCTCGCGCGCGGCGGAAAAGCTGTTTTTGTTTAAAAACGAAAATTCCTCAGCGGCGAAGCTGCGGTTTATGCCCGGGGCAATATGGCGGTCGAGCATGGCGGCTTCGATGGCAATAGTACCCGAGCCGCACATCGGGTCGACAAAGATCACATCGCTTCTCGGGCGCGAAAACGTCACCATAGCGGCGGCAAGCGTTTCCCTAAGCGGCGCTGCGTTCGATTCGGGACGGTAACCGCGCTTATGCAGCGCGTCGCCGGTCGTATCGAGCATCAGATACGCCGTATTATTAAGCAAAAAGAAAACTATCTGATATTTTTCTTCGCTCTCATCAAAATAAGTAACGCGGTATTTCTTTTTAAGGCGTTCAACTACCGCCTTTTTTATTATACGCTGGCAATCGGGAACTGAAAACAACTTTGACTTGACCGAGTGGCCTTTTACCGGAAAAGCGGCGCTTTTTGAAATATAATTTTCCCATGGCAGATCCGTCGTTTTGTCGAACAGCTCGGCAAAAGACGAGGCTTTGAATGTGCCGACAACAATAAAAAGCCTTTCGGCGTAGCGGAAATTGACGTTGCATTCGGCGACGGCGCTTTCGGGCGCGTCAAAAACAATGTGTCCGTCCATGACCTCGCTTTTTTCATATCCGAGCGAGGCGATATCGTCGCATACTAATTTTTCAAGTCCGAAAAGGCATGAAGCCATAAATTTCATATTTTTTTCTCAAACTCCATTTGATTTAACGAGCTTTGCTTTTGTGTAAAAAGCTTTACTTGGGGCTGAGTCAAACACTTGATAAAAGCATTTGGCTCAGCCCCTTTCAGCTTATGATATTAAATTCGGGAATGCGCGGCGCGCATTTTCATTATTTGGGCTCTATTACGCCGTAATCGTTGTTTTTGCGCTTATATACCACGTTCAGAACGCCGGTTTCGGCATTTTCAAAAAGATAAAATTCGTGCGACAGCAGATTCATCTGCAAGATCGCTTCTTCAACCGTCATTGGCTGAACGGCAAACTGCTTGACCTTTGATATTTTTATGTCGTCTTCAGCGTCATACGGGCTGAAATCGGCATATGCCTCCTGACGGATCTGCTTTGTTTTTTCAAGACGCGTTCTGTTTCTTCTGATCTGACGCTCCAGCACGTCCATTGCGTCATCCAACGCGCAGGCAACATTGTTATCCGTTTTTTCGGCGCGGAACAGCATTCTCCCGCTGCGTATCGTGATCTCTACGCGTTCGCCGATTTTTTCTTCATACAGTGCAACGTTCGCTTCGGCGTCGGACGCGAAAAACTTGTCGAGCTTAGAGAGCTTTTTCTGAAAACGCTCCTTGACATCGTCTGTAAGGTTGAACTTTCTGGCAATAAACTTGATTTTCATATGTGTACCTCCGTGTTATTATTATGAGACAGC
>CAZVSW010000215.1:0-2533 GCA_964630005.1 uncultured Ruminococcus sp.
AGGGTGGTATACTGTTTTTATCACAGCGCCGCACTTACACCGACATGTTTCGATGATGTATACGGAGTCATCGATTACGATATATCCGTCTGTAAGCGTCGCGGCCGTTTCGTGAGATTCTTCCGACGAAAGATGTTTGCCGCATAATTGGCAGATCTGATAATGCCCATTTTCAGTATTCTTCCACATCATACTATGCAAGTCGGGACATTCTTCCGGTTGATCAGGCGGAAAGTAGGCCGGGGGATTCGGATCTCTCGCCTCTAATTCCGATTGCATGGAAGGGTTTGTATTCAGTTCTCCTGCGTTCCCGCAAGATGAAAGCAGAAAAAGTACTGCAAAACAGAGCAGTACTATCGCTACTTCACATATAATCTTGTTATTCTTCGCTATCATATGCCAAAAAACATGAGACATAATAGTAGTCTTTATCTTCCTCGTATGCTTCGCCAAGATATGCTTTTATTTCCGATAAGGTATTTTTGACCGGATCTTCCTCAGAAGCGTATTCGTACAAAAGAATATCATACTTATATGTGCCGTCGTCTTGCTTGATTCCATTCATCGAAATAAATATCTCGCCGGCAGAAGTTGCAATAGTCACACCGAGCGGATCAAAAAAGTATTCTGTTTCCGTTGTATAAAAGGTAATGGTTTCACCGCTCCGCTCCGCGTATGTTGCTGTTAAGCTTTTTCCGCTTTCCTCATCGGTGAAGATCGTAAATGCAGGAGAATATGTAATCCGTTCGCCATCGTTCGGCAACCGAATTTCCTTCGCTTCGAACGGCATTCCTTCAAAAATCTGTTGTTCGGAGGTTGTTTCGCTGCTTTCAACGGTACTTGTCACAGTTTCCTGCGAGTTGTCATCGCCCTCTACCGATGCCTTCGAACACGAAGTACAACAAGATATAAGTAACAATATCATTAGCATAATAGCAGATAGTTTCACTATTGCAAGGTGATTAAGCGTGGTCGATCTGTCTCTCTTCCTTACGCCTGCCGCAAGAATTGACCCACAAAAAGAGCCTGTTTTCAAAAACTTTCTTTCGAGTTTTTGCCTGGTATATTTCATAATCGCCTCCGGTTTTGATAATCATAAATTACTAATATATTCTATCATATACTCTATCGCTTGTCAATATATATGGGTGAATTCCCGAAATATAGATGGCAAAAAAAATATAGAAAAAGTGATAGGGATATGTCAGCATAGTTTTGAATCACATGAGACCGAAAAAGAGTGTTACGACAGCGTAAAAACGATAATGCATGTCGCTTTGTGGATATTGTCAATAAACAGAATGTTTTGCCATAAACAAATGTCGAGTTTTGAATTGACAGAACGGGAAACATGTGGTATAATACGATAAAATAGTACTACATTTAGGTGCTACCTTTAACGCGGCTTGCGTTTCAGCGAGATAAACGCCGATGCGTCTTTGCGTAGTTTGGTTGCGATTCGTCCGCCGGAGGCTTGATTAAATGAAACGTTTACTGGTTATAGGCGCAGGAGGACACGGTAAAGTTGTGGCCGAAGTTGCGCAAGATATGGGATATAAAGAAATCGCATTTCTGGACGATAACAGCCCGGAGGCGATTGGCAAAATCTCTGATATCGAAAATCTTTGCGACCATTATAGCGATGCTTTTGTTGCCATCGGAAACAATAAGCTGCGCGGAGAGCTGTTTCAAAGGGCTAAGGCTTGCGGATATATGATTCCGGTTCTCGTTCATCCAAGCGCATATGTCAGCAGAACGGCAAAGCTTGGTACTGGGACTATCGTTGAACCTAAAGCGATCGTCAACGCCAATAGCCATATAGGCGATTGCAGCATTATTTCGGTTGGATCTATTGTTGACCACGACGTAGAGGTCGGCTTCTGTTGCCATGTCAATTCCGGGGCAATTGTGAAAGCAGGCGGAAAGATCGATGACTTCAGAAAGCTGGAGGCCGGAGAAGTTGTACTGGGATATGAATCTGCGGTTGTAAAATCGCTTGACAGAAAAGATTCGCCTTCATAATATGAGGAGATAAAACAAAAAAGTCAGCCTTGAATCATGAGATTTGAGATCTTAGACACTCTTAGATAGAAAACTCACTGCACAGGGAATATATTGAAGACGCCTGATAGATATCGTTCTCTCATCGCTTGATTGCGGCTTTGCGGTTGTTCTGATAATTATTGTTGATTA
The DNA here is from genome assembly GCA_964630005.1 of uncultured Ruminococcus sp. Lineage (GTDB taxonomy): Bacteria > Bacillota > Clostridia > Oscillospirales > CAG-382 > UBA1206. The sequence continues at coordinate 2,194 of CAZVSW010000215.1, forward strand.
TTTTTAGATTAAAATCAATGATCCGGGTTTTGGTTTTTTTGAGCAGAAACGCGTTGACATACATAAAAAGCATTTCAAATTGGCTAGATTCAGATCAATGAAAAGCTCTCCACTGCATGACCGCTCACTCATCTGCCGGAGATTCCTGATCAGTACATCACAGTGCATCACTCGAGCGGTCAGCTTACGTAAACATCGCTTGACGACATTCCGCAACTTTGAAGCATTGTAAAAGGCGATGTAAAAGTGACGCTGTGAGCGTTATGGGTGCTGGTGGTGTTTTAAAGACGGAAAATTGGAGTGGGTATGTTGCAGTGGATTTGATTTATGGGGGCTTGTT
>CAZVSW010000216.1:0-2505 GCA_964630005.1 uncultured Ruminococcus sp.
CTCTGTTTTCTACGCTATCGGGGCGGTTTTTTTACAGCGCTTCGGCAAAATTTTTGTAATCGACAGATGCATTCGGTGCTTTCAGCACTATTTCGGCATATGATAGAGCCGAGCAGACGACCTGAGCGGATTTTCCGTCCCGCTCCAAAGTTATCGTATGCATGATATCAAGAGCCTGCGGCTGAATGCCGGTCACATCTATGTAAGCAGATGAAGAAGACTTGAAAACCGGTCTGACGTCAATACCGTCAAGCTGACAAATGCAATCGCTCAAATTCTCACCGTTTATGCTGATTCTCAGTGTAGTGCTGTCCTGAGTAAGAAGCGATATGCTGAGACTGATTCCCTCTATGGAATTTTTAACAGTATAGCCCGTTCTGATTTCAGAATAGCTTCCGAAATAGCTTTCGTTCCAAGAGGAATTGGCAGGATCATCGGTATTATAGCCGTGAATATACTGACATGCAGTACCGTAATCGAGCATCGCGGAAAGCAGTCCCTGCGCTTCCGGGCTGAGAGCCGAATCAGCCATAAGCTTCATAGCGTAGTCTGTCACAGAGATAGTTCTGACCTTTTTGACGGTCTCGGTTTCAATAGCTATTGTAATCTGATCATTCATCTGCGCCGCGGCAATAGGAAGCGAAAAGGTCAAGTGACTCGCCGCGCCGATATGATCCGTATACTCACTTATCACGCCACTTTCACCCGAAAATGTCACTTTCAGTGCTTCGTCAAACGTACTTTCCACGGCAGAAACATTGACTTTGACTGATATATTACCGCCAAGCGCCACATTAATAGAAGCGTCAAACTCGTTTTGCTTTACAACAGAATATGAGCCGTCGTTGTTCTGAACTATCTGATGATCCGGGGCGCAGAGGCTTTGGTCGATTTCGCGGTCGAATCTTCCTCCGAATATCTGAAAAGTACCCTCTCCAGAAAGAGAGCCGAATTCGCCGTCACGAATGTTGACACAAGCCTCTGAGTCAGCATAAATATTTCCGATCACCGAATGACCGGCGATATTCGCAGTGACGCCGCCGCTTATTTCAAGTCTCGCACCGTTTTCAAGGGTAACGCCGCTCAGTTCAACCGTTTTCCCCGCTCTTCCGCCAAACGATAACGCGGCTTGCTCTGTCGAAATCGGGGCATTGATGATCGTAACATTTTCAAGAATTATATCAGCAAATCTGGCGATCGAAACTATTGCCGGAAAACGACCGTGACAGTCGATAATCAAATCTTTCAAAATAAGAACGCCGTTCGAATGCGAAATGAGCGCTCCGTCAGCAAACGTGTCGTCGGAAGGCGACAATACAAATCCGTGACCGTCGATCGTCACATCCCTTGACACCGAAAACTGCGAATCAAGGACAATATCTTCGAAAAGATCTATCACCCCATCATCAGACTCTTCCGGAAAGACAGATAAATATGCACCGCCAACCGCTTCTTCGAATCCGCTCACCGTCACAGGCAGTGCAAAAACAACAACCGCTGACACCGAAAACTGCGAATCAAGGACAATATCTTCGAAAAGATCTATCACCCCATCATCAGACTCTTCCGGAAAGACAGATAAATATGCACCGCCAACCGCTTCTTCGAATCCGCTCACCGTCACAGGCAGTGCAAAAACAACAACCGCAAAAGCGAATACCAAGCACCGCCTCATCGTGATACCAAAACCGATCTTTACTGAATTCTTCTTTAACCGCCCTTGAAACACGTAAATCCTCTCCGCAAGTCAAACTTAATGATATACAATAAACATGCTGCGCAGCAACAGCCGCGCAGCAGATTCAAATATCGATTTATAAACAAATGACTTACTGCGCCAAAATAATAAAGATATTTTATCACGTACAGTACATCTTGTCAACACCTTTTAGCCTATAAATCGCTAAAATTCGCCGTATCTCATTAGATCAACTTAAGATCAACTCCAAAACATTATCTTATCGGCAAACATATCCCGACAGTGATGATGCCGTCTTTGAGAAAAGCCGAAATGCTTCCGCCGTGAAGCTCGACTATCTTTTTGGCGATGGCGAGACCCAATCCGGAGCTTTCTGTATCAGTACGCGACTTATCCGCTTTGTAAAACCGGTTAAACATATTTTCAACATCAATATCTGAATCGTTTTTTACGGCATTTGAAAGACAGATATGCACTTCATCATCAAGCACTTCGCTCGATAGCGTGACCTCGTTGTCTGGTGCCGCGTACTTTCTGACATTGGAAAAAAGATTTTCCATAACTCTGTTGAATCGTTCGATATCAAGCATCGTCACACATTCCCTGCTATCAACGTCCAAGACCAACCTCAGTCCGCTTTGGGCGAGTATCTCCCCCATTTCATAACCAAACTGCAAAAGAAAGCATGTTATGTCCGTATCGCAAAGATTGAGTTCAAAATTCACTGCGTCAAGCCTTGTCAGTTCAAACAGTTCATTTATAAGCTTGTTAAGATCGCCGAGACGTCTGTCGATCACTTCAATATA
>CAZVSW010000217.1:0-2475 GCA_964630005.1 uncultured Ruminococcus sp.
GATGTTGTGCTCGTCGTCAAACAGTGCTTCGGCAAGCGCTTTTGCAAGCTCTGTCTTGCCTACGCCGGTAGGACCTAAGAACAGGAACGAGCCGATCGGTCTGTTAGGATCTGCAATGCCCGCGCGTGAGCGTATGATTGCGTCGGAAACGCTTTTGACGGCTTCATCCTGACCTATAACTCGGCGGTGCAGAATGGCTTCAAGCCCAAGTATCTTTTCGCGTTCGCCCTCCATAAGTTTTGACACCGGTACTCCCGTCCAGCGCGATACGATCGCGGCTATTTCTTCTTCGGTGACTTTGTCGCGTAGCAGCGAGGTGCTGTCCTTGCTTTCGGCTGCCGCGGTAGCTTCTTCAAGCTTTTTGCTGAGTTCGGGAAGCGTGGAATAGCGAAGCCTCGAGGCTTTTTCATATTCGTAATTGCGCTGAGCATCTTCTATCTCGGCGTTTGTTTTTTCGATCTCCGCTTTGAGCTTTTTGACATCCTCAATGGCGGTCTTTTCGACGTCCCAGCGCGATTTCATTGAATTGAACTTTTCGCGCTCCTCGGCTAGCTCCTTTTGGAGCTTTTCGAGGCGTTCTGCTGAAAGCTTGTCGCTTTCTTTATTAAGCGCCACTTCTTCTATTTCGAGCTGCATTATATGACGGCGCAGGTCGTCAAGCTCAGAGGGCATGGAATCTATCTCGGTGCGAAGCGATGCGCATGCTTCGTCTACCAGATCAATGGCTTTGTCCGGCAGGAAACGGTCGGTAATATATCTGTGGCTCAGCGTCGACGCCGCGATCAGTGCGCGGTCGGTTATTGTAACTCCGTGGAATATTTCATATCTGTCTTTCAGACCGCGGAGAATGGAGACTGTGTCTTCAACGGTAGGTTCGTCTACCAGCACGGGTTGAAAACGGCGTTCAAGCGCCGCGTCCTTTTCGATATATTTTCTGTATTCATCAAGGGTGGTAGCGCCGATGCAATGAAGCTCTCCACGTGCGAGCATTGGCTTAAGCAGATTTCCCGCATCCATCGAACCTTCTGTCTTACCTGCGCCTACGATGGTGTGAAGCTCATCGATGAAAAGAATGATTCGTCCTTCGCTTTTTTTGATCTGTTCAAGAACTGCCTTCAGACGCTCTTCGAATTCACCTCTGAACTTTGCACCCGCGACCAACGCGCCCATATCAAGGCTGAAAACGGTTTTGTTTTTAAGCCCTTCCGGTACGTCACCGCGAAGAATGCGCTGTGCGAGTCCTTCTGCGATGGCTGTTTTGCCGACTCCGGGTTCACCGATAAGAACGGGGTTGTTTTTTGTTTTGCGCGAAAGGATTCGTATGACGTTTCGTATCTCGCTGTCTCTGCCGATGACGGGGTCAAGCTTTTGTTCACGTGCGCGTTCGACGAGGTCGGTACCGTATTTCTTAAGCGCGTCATAGGTTTCCTCGGGGTTATCGCTTGTGACGCGGCTTGTTTTTACATCTGCCAAAGCAGTGAGGAAAGCCTGTTTATTGACGTTTTTCTCTTTGAACAGCTTAGAAAGCTTTGCCGTAGGGTTGTCGAATACGGCAAGCATGAGATGTTCGACAGAGACATATTCGTCCTTCATCCCGGACGCGGTTTTTTCGGCAGCGTTCAGGATCTTTTCGGTTTCGGGAGCTATATATATCTTGCCGGGCTCGCGACCGCTGCCGGTCATGGACGGCATACCGGATATTATCGTGTCGAGCGATGCGAGCATTGAGTTAACATCTACGCCGATCTTCGTAAACAGCGAGGAGATAAGCCCGCCCTCCTGATCGAGCAGGGCATATGTGAGATGCTCGGGCATGATCTGAATATTGTTGTTTTCGAGCGCCATGCTTTGGGCGGTGTTCAGCGCTTCAAGGGATTTTTGAGTGAATTTTTCCGCATTCATTATATTATCAACTCTTTTCAAAAAAATTAAATAAGTCCTACGCCGCTGCTGAGATAACTTCTGTATTCTGTTTCGAGCCTTTCGAGCGAATACGAACCGCTTATATAGCCTTTCATAAGCTTGTCGAGCATCTTTATATAAGCAGAGATAGCATCGCCCAGCTGTTCGTTTGTATAGTCGCGATTTCGCGGCACGCTGATGCTGCGCACGAATTTTCCGTCGTATAGCTCATAGCGTATCGGGGCGACCTGAAGCTGTGAGATATATGCGTCTTCAAGACGTTTCCAAAGTCCGAAGAATTCCGCAATGATATTCAAAAGCGACTGTGATTGAGTTCGGAACGATACGGTAAGCTCGCCTATTGCGCCTTCCGGAGAACGGTAGAGTTCGACTTCATATTTGATCGTCGGGCGGTATTTATACTGCAAGCTCGATTTCATAGACATTGTGTGCTGATTGGGGGTAACAAATGGTATGATATCGCTTTCGGTGGAAAGCAACCCTTCAATATATTTAAATATGTTGTCGATTCGCTTCTCCGGCGTCATAAGAGAGGCGTACTCGGCAAGTATC
>CAZVSW010000218.1:0-2462 GCA_964630005.1 uncultured Ruminococcus sp.
GCCGACACCGCGATTATACCCGAATTTTCAGCCTTGGCGCGCGTTTCAAGCGCGGCGTAATATTTATTTTCATTTGCGGGGCGCTTAAGATCGTCCTCGGCAACGTTGGCGGCATAAATGACCGGCTTTGCGGTGAGCAGCGGCGTATCTCTCAGAAGCAGGGCTTCATCGTCAGAAAGTTCGACCTCTCTGGCACATTTGCCCTCGTTGAGCGCGCTGTTAATTCTTTCAAGCATTTCAAGCTCACGCGCAAGACTGCTGTCGCCCTTCATCTGCTTTTTCACCCTGTCGATACGGCGCTCGATGACCTCCACGTCAGAGAGGATGAGCTCTGTATTGATCGTGTCGACGTCGCGCACCGGGTCAACGCTGTTTTCAACATGAATAACATCGGGGTTTTCAAAACAGCGCACCACATGGACGATCGCGTCGACCTCGCGGATGTAGGAAAGGAATTTATTTCCAAGTCCCTCGCCCTGCGAAGCGCCCTTTACAAGACCCGCGATATCGACGAATTCGATCGTTGCGGGCGTGTATTTTTCGGGATGATAAATTTCTGCCAATGCATCAAGACGCTTGTCGGGCACGGATACCACGCCCACGTTAGGGTCGATCGTACAGAAAGCGTAATTCGCCGCCTCTGCTCCCGCCTTTGTCAATGCGTTAAAAAGTGTGCTCTTGCCTACATTCGGCAGACCTACTATACCAAGTTTCATAACAAAATCCTTCAGACGGACGGTTCAATCATTTTGCCCATCCGCACTTTATTCTGACTTTTTACTATATTATAACACATACTCCGACGATTGCAATAGCAAACTTTAATACATATTTTTTCGCCGTTTTGATTTAAGATAAATTAATAACAAATTGTTTTATTTTTCAAAAACCCTTGACATTGCGAGATGTTTGTGATATAATACAGTCATCAGATGGAACGTAAGTTTATAATTATAAATTAACTCAACAATCAACTCGGAGGTATCGCTATGATGACGAAAATACTCGTCGTTGACGACGACGTAAATATCTGCGATCTGCTTAAAATGTATTTGGAAAAAGAAGGCTATGAGGTCAAGATCGCCAACGACGGCGCAGAGGGCATCACCGTTTTCAGAATGTATGAGCCCGACCTTGTTCTCCTTGATATAATGATGCCCAAAAAAGACGGCTGGCAGGTTTGCCGCGAAATACGCGAGCATTCGCAAAAGCCCATTATCATGATCACCGCCAAGGGCGAAACGATCGACAAGGTGCTTGGTCTTGAACTCGGCGCTGACGATTTCATCGTCAAACCGCTTGATATGAAAGAGGTCTTCGCACGCATAAAGGCCGTTCTCCGCCGCTATGCAAAGCACGATACGTCCGACGGCGAAATGATCAAGTTCGAAAATCTCGAGATCTCGCTTCAGAAATATGAGCTTAAGATCGCCGGCAGGATCGTCGACCTTCCTCCCAAGGAGCTGGAGCTCATCTACTTCCTCGCCGCTAACTATAACCGCGTTTTTACCCGCGATCAGCTTCTTGACAAGGTCTGGGGCTTCGACTATCTCGGCGACAGCCGCACAGTCGACGTTCATATTAAGCGCCTTAGAGAAAAGCTTGAAGGCGCAAGCGATAAGTGGACCCTCAAAACAGTATGGGGCGTCGGTTATAAGTTCGAGATCCAGACAGAAAACTAATCCCAAACAATTTTAGTTGTTTTTTCATAGTTTCTCCTTTCAAAAAATTGCATTAACGCCGCAGTGTGAACCACTGCGGCGTTAATGTTTTTAGAACGGTAACGCTATGCTTTATCAGTTCACACGTTCGTTTTTTCTTCGGTTTCGTCTTCTTCGCTTTTTGAATGGAACGCCTCGCGCCATAACTCGCCGAACAATGATATAAAGACCGGTATCTCAGGTATAGCGATCACCAGCGCTCCGACAATAGACACGATAGCGCCGGTCAGTACCCCTGCACTGCTTCCCGTAAATAGAAACATGGTAATAACGCCGGTCAACATAAGCCAAACGCAGGCAAACATTTTTTTGTAATCACTATCCGTTCCGCCAAGTACCAGCGCAACGACAAAAATTATAGCCGAAGCAGCAAACAAAACGATAGACAGCCAAAAATAAACGACGGTTTCGAGCGACATTGCACCCATCCGTTCGAGTTTGCTTATGCCGTGACAGCCGCTAATGCACAAAAAGAACGCACCGGCAAGCATTACGATCAAGCTTGAAATAAATAGTTTTACGTGTTTCATGTCTTCCTCCCGCAAGTAAATTAAGTTAACTTATATTAACATATTTCCTCTGATTTGTCAACTTGTTAACAGCCCATTTTTTGTGCGTCCTCATTCACACTCTCTATCCGGATGCATACACTACTACAAAGAAGAAAACTTCTTAAACGCCGAAAAACGGCAAATGAAATACGAAACGACCGCGTTTGCCGTCCTCAAAAAGGCGCAGACG
>CAZVSW010000219.1:0-2462 GCA_964630005.1 uncultured Ruminococcus sp.
TGGGAAGCCTGTATATGTTCAGCGTACCGAGAGGATACTCGGACGGCTTCAATCAGTGGTACAAACAGGTGGCGGCGATCTGTCTGACGGCATTTATGCAGACAACACTGCTGTTCCTCGGTCTTTTGACTTTCCCGAATAATATGCTGCTCGGACTCGGTATTATGTTATCCGCAAATGAAGTGCCGAGGATCGCACAGCAATTCGGACTTGACAGTTCGGTTAGAGTGAATATGATGTCTGTCGTTCACGCTACGACCACGGCGGTCAATCTGACTCGCTCGGTTGCAAGAGCCACAGGAAAATAAAAATCAATTTTTTGTTAAAAATAGGGGCAGACACTTGACATTATTTCGGCACACCGATATAATAATAACAGAGAGGATGTGATCGGAATGATGATCGAGAATCTGCTGAAAAAGAAAAACATGACCAAATACAGATTAGCCGTAGACGCAGGAATTCCACACGCTACGCTGAACGATATATGCAGCGGAAAAACAAGGCTTGAAAAATGCTCTGCGGAAACGGTGTATAAGCTGGCAAAGGCGCTTGGTGTGTCTATGGAGCTGCTGACCGCCGAGGGGATTCGGCAGATCGAACGGGAACGCTCCTATGAATACGGTCTGCCCGCCTATTTGCAGCATGACCTTGACGCTTACAAAGAAGGTCTGAAAAACAAATCTCCGATACTTGATTGTCTGTGGGGAGAGCTGTACGGAAGCATCAATATTGCGGAAATCAATGAGGGTATAATCACAAAAGAACACGCAGATTATTTGAGAGAAAAGTATCTTTGAAGGGAGTGAGAATAAGTGTCCGAAAGAATTGATTTTACAAACTGCCGTGTGGTACTCGGCAAGGCATATAACGGAGCAAACGGAAAGAAGATTGCCGTAGAGTATAACGGAACGCTGTATATGCTGAAGTTCCCACCCTCCGGCAAGAACAAGCCAACGGCGCTTTCCTATACAAATAGCTGTTTCAGCGAGCATATTGCAAGCAGTATCTTCAATCTCATCGGTGTAAAAGCGCACGAAACCATGCTCGGAACCTTCAAGATTGGCGGCAAAGAAAAAATCGTCTGTGCCTGCAAGGATTTTACGGCAGACGGAAAGAACTTCTTCGATTTCTGCTCCATTAAGAATACGATTCTGGAATCGGATTCAAACGGAACGGGAACGGAGCTTGAGGATATTCTCGATACCATCGAGAAACAGCAGTATGTATCGCCGGAGGTGCTGGAAAAGCACTTTTGGGATGTGTTCGTGGTGGACGCTTTGCTCGGCAACTTCGACCGTCACAACGGCAACTGGGGCTTTCTGTTCGATGAAGGTACGGGAGAAACGAGCCTTGCACCGATCTATGATTGCGGAAGCTGTCTTTTACCGCAGGCTGACGAGAAGATCATGAACGAGGTACTGACAAACGAGGATGCGCTGAATGCGAGAATCTATCAGTATCCGACCTCTGCAATTAAGCAAAACGACAGAAAGATCAATTACTATAACTTTCTGATGAGTGCGGAATACGATGGCTGCAATGAGGCGGTAAAGCGGATCGTGCCTCAGATTGATATGGATGAGATAAGTGCATTCTTTGAAGAAGCACCGTATCTGTCTGAGTTGCAAAGAGAGTTTTATAATGCTTATATCAAAGCGAGGTACGATTTGATTCTTGCCCCGGCTTTTGACTTGGTAACGAATCTTGAACACGAACAGTCAGAACCGTCAATGAATCTGTAAAAATCAAATAGGCAATCAAAGGACGCTGAAACATTCGGCGTCCTTTTGCTTTGCAAGGGAGTAAACAGCATGAAAGAAAACAAAGAACTCGAAAGAGACGATATCCGCATTGACCATGACATGGATGTGGACTGCGACATCGGACAGGAGATCACGGTGTACTTTGAAACATGGTTCGATGTGGATCAGAAATTCGGCACTCACATCCATGATGAGGACGGCGCATGGCTGAATATGTACGGCAAGTACAATCCTTTCGAGGATACGCTGCGCATCGAATGTGAGATAAGCCGTGATAACGGAAGCGAATACTTTGACTACGAGCCGACCGATTCGGAATCGCAGCTCATAAAAGGCATGATAGCCGAAAAGATCATGGAAATACACGGTCAGACGCCGGAAGAATTCTGTGAGGACTTCTATGGATACAAGCCGGAATTCGGAGGTGTGACATGAAGCAATATCTATACCCGCAAAACTTAAAAGCAACCGCCAACCTGTGGCTGTGGAGTCTGCGTGATTTTGCCATAGTTGCGATAGCGGCTCTGCTTTCGGTGCTGATCGCATCGGTGTCGGGATTTCTGATCCCGCTTGCCGTCACGCTCGGTTATGGCTTTTTAACCATCCGTGCGGATGAAACCACAGTCATGGACTATATCAAATACGCCGTGCGGTATTTTATATCAACTCAGCAATACTTTGAATGGAGATGATGAA
>CAZVSW010000220.1:0-2432 GCA_964630005.1 uncultured Ruminococcus sp.
ATAGTTGTTTTTTAACATTACTACTCATTTAAACGGTAATCTCTACATGGTCATAAGCACTTGCGATAATCGTTTTATTTTTTAAATCTTCAATCAACTTATTAAAGAAATCTTTAGGCGAGGGAATTTTTTGGAGAGTTTCAGAACGAAAATGCTGCTCGGTATGAACGATATATTATGTATATTAAGAACGAATATCACGCTTACGGCAACCTGAACGGATATACCCTTTGCTATACCATACACCCATATGGCACTTCCGATTTTACAAAGGGCAAGTATAGCGTTGACGGCTATACGTTCCAATGTTATTCCGATGTTGGTCTGTCGAGAGTTTGCCTGTACCTCTATCGCGATAATGAATTTATCACGTTTGAAGACGGTTATAAGCGCGGACTGTTTGACCTTGAAGACGCTTATGAGCTCATCAAAAACAATCCATACCAAAAGCCGATAACCGGCACGGTCGAATACCCGCCTATAAAATATGTAACCGTACATACCGTCGAAAAAGCAGAGATACCACAGCAGAATTATGTCACAGAAATGACAGACAAAATGGCAGGAGAATTCTTTGATCCGGAAGTTTTTGTAGGCGTTACCCAATCAGTACTTGCGACTGCCAAGGATTACTACCATGCTTATGGCAACCTCAATGGATATACTCTTTGCTATGTTGCAAATCGGATGTGTGCGTCCAATTTTTTAGAGAAAAAATATACTGCCGGTGACTATATATTTTACAACAAGTTACCTTCATATCCGTCTGAGATCAGCTTATATCTTTACCGCGACAATACGTTTGTTCCGTTTGAAGCCGCTTATGAACAAGGGATTTTCGACCCTAAGGACGCGTATGAGCTGATTATCGGCAATCCGAGCACAGCAGATCCGGGAGCTTCCTGCATACGCGCCGAAAAAGCGAAAGAATCGTCCGGAGAAAACTCAGAACCTGATTATGTCACGGAAATGACCGACGAAATGGCAGATCTCTTCCTGACCTCTGTATATAAATATCAGATTCCGGAACTCAGGATCAGTCTGGGCAACAATGACTTTAAGGAATATCTGCTCGAGCAGTATCTGGTAAAGTATACCTATTATGCGTATGGAAACCTAAACGGCTATACGTTGTTTACGGCATACGGCATGGAAACCAACGATATGGCGATAGCAAAGTATCGCGCGGGCGATTACATATTCGAAGCGCCTTGCCACGGCACCGCATCGTTTGTATTTTTGTATCTCTACCGCGATAACGAGATCATCACCTTTGAAGACGCTTATGAGCGTGGGCTTTTCGACCCGAAGGATGCTTATGAGCTGATGGTCAACAACCCTCCGAGCGGAGAGATTGTAAAAACGATAAGAGTCCATGCCGAAAAAGCGGAGGATTGACATCAGAAACAACAGTTTTTTCCAAAATAATAAAAACGAAAACGGACGCCGTGTAAGCGTCCGTTTTCGTTTTTTCGGAGGAAAATTCTTTATATCGCAGTGCGCAGCAATGCTTCACTGATAAGCGCGGGCAGAAAGAGGGGTTTTGGGGGAACAAACACGCAATGCGTGACGCCCTCCGTCATATCTATTCGCTGTAGGGGAAAAACTCGGAAGTGGGGAAGCACATCTTGCCAAAGGTAGAGCAGGGATCTGTGTTTCCGCACGGAGTGCTTTCCTTTTCGGGAATGCAATAGTTTGTATTGGGCAGCATGAGCTGTACCTGACGCTCAATGCGTATCATAGAGAACATGCCGACGGTGATATAGCAGTTCTTCGCGCCGATATCGTCGACGAAGTTGCCTTCGAAAGAGCCTCTTACGCTGTCGGGTATGGAATCTGCGTTAAGACAGCAGCTTCCGAAAGGACGGCAGCGCTCGACGACCTTGATATCGAGGCATATCGGCTGAGCGGCTTCTACAACAACGGTAGGCAGCGTGGGCTCGACCTTGCAGCTGATATCCTTGGGCTGAGGGCAGAAACTGTTGTTTTCGGGGTCTGAGGTAAAGACGCTGACGTTCTTTTCAGAACCGAAGAGAATGATCTTCTTGTCAAACGCGGCAAGACCCCTGATCTCCTGAGTCTTTCCGTTGCAGAGACAGCATTCAAGCGTTACGCAGAAATAGTACCTTACATTTACCTGATAGAAGCCCTTGTTGAAGGGTACGGGTTCGAGGTTGATATTGGTGTCGACTATTTCGACGTTTTTGCAGCGTACCGCATTGGCGCGGTCGAGAACCTCCTGCGAGCAGTCGCAAAGGTGTACCCTGAGATCTTCGAGGCAGTCCTTGTCGCGTGCGGAATCGAAAATTTTATTTACGCTCACGCAGCAGCCAGGATCGTTCGGCTTGCCGCACGGGCCGTGCATAGGCTGATTTCTTTCAACCATAATAATTCTCCTTTTGAGTTGTTTTCGGCGCGTCTGCGCCTTTTTG
>CAZVSW010000221.1:0-2424 GCA_964630005.1 uncultured Ruminococcus sp.
TCCCTCCTGCAATTGTAAATGATTGTCACATTGTTATATTGCTGTTTGTTTTTTGTTTTCTTACAAACAAGGTCTAATTCAACGGAGGCAAACGACTGGAGGCAGTTTCTTGAATACTTTACGCAGTAACCATAATCCTATTCGCTATAGTATCATTCTTGATTTTCTTACTTTCTCTTTCTGACAGTGCATTTGAAAGCTCTATAGCTCTTGAGAAGGCTTTCAGCATCACGGATGCTACAAGCACAAGACAGAAAATAAACAGTAAAACAAACAAAAAAATCAACTGTAGTCCTATTGTGAAGCTATAAGCACTCTTGACAAGAACATGGGGATATTTTTCCCAAAGCATGTCAAGCGTGGGGGTATCAGCGGCGGCAACGGCGTTGCCGACTTTATTTGGAGTATATCCGACGCCATCCATTACGATGGTGAGTACGGGTCTTTTTTCATTTCCGAAAACAGTGTTTTTCATTGTGCGTCAATCCTTTATATTGATATGTCTATTCATCTTGCTATTATATAACAAACCGCAGCGGATTACAAGAGTTTTTTCGCCGAATTATCATTTTTTCGCGTCCGCATGTTTGATTTTTATTACATTTCGGACGGTGATAACCGCGAGAGGGCAGATGAAGAGCCCGGCCGCGCCGAACAGACGCAGACCGATATACATAGAGGCGAGCGACGCGAACGGCGATATTCCGATGCTGTTTGCAACGATCTTCGGCTCGATAAGCTGCCGTACCAGCGTTATTACGCCGTATATTATCAGTATCGCGATACCGGTTTTTGTGTCGCCCGAAATAAACAGAAAGACCGACCAGGGTATGAGCACAGTGCCTGTGCCGAGCACCGGAAGTATGTCGACAATAGCCGTAAACAGCGCGATCAGAAAGGCATATTTGACTTTGACAATTGAGAGCATGGCGAAAAGCTCCGTGAAGGTGATCGCCATAATCAGCGCATAGGCGCGGGCGAAGCTACCGATGGTCTCTTTGAGCCTTTTGAAAAAGGCTTCGACTGAGTTCGAAACATTTTGCGGCAAAAGCTTCATAAGCGAAGCCTTCATGTCAGCCCCTCCGATTGAAAGGTAGTACGCCGAAAGTACTGTTACAAAAACGAAAAGAAGCGCATCGGGAACAAATGTGAGCGCACCGGTAACGACGGGTAGTACGGACGCGCTGAGCTTTTCTGCGATATTCAGGAGAAGGGCTTCAAGGCTTGAATCGATGTCTACCCAAAGCTCGGTAAGCCGCGGACGAAGATCCCAGAAAGGGAAAAGACCGTTAATTTTGTCTATCATCTCGTTTGCAAAGCCCTCGTCGCTTTTCAGGCGTTCTATAAACTTCCCGACGTTGGAGATGAGCGAAACTATTTCCTCGTACCCGCGTGACAGAAGATAGTATGAAGTAAGACATAGTATGGCGGTGATAAGAAGTACCGCAAAGGCAGAGGACAGCTTTTTCGGTATGCGGGCTTTCCTGCTGAGGAACGCGACCGGCTTTCTTATGAGCGCGGCGATCAGGAGCGCGATCAGAAACGGCAAAAGCGCAGGTAAAAGCAGCTTTACGGCAAGAAACAGAGCCGCGGATATGATTGAAACATAGACAATATACGATGTTGCCCGCTTTAGTACGGAAAGAGTGTCCATGAGGTCTCCTTTGCTTATTCAGAATGAGCCGACGGTAAAAACGCGCTTTTTAGCCCGCCGACAAAAAAATAAAAAAATTAAAATTGGGTATTGACAAATGCGTTTTGTTGTGGTATCATAGTCAAGCATTCAGCAAGGCCTGTTAGCCAAGTGGCTAAGACGTCGCCCTCTCACGGCGAAGGCAGGGGTTCGATCCCCCTACGGGTCACCATTTGATTTAAAAACCTCGTGTTTGTTTATATATATATTTTCTCCAGCCTCTTACTTATTCAAACAATTCGCTCTATTTTGTTTGAACGGTTTTAGCGGTGGCTTTTGAGAAATATGCTTCAATTTAATATTGCGGAATTGTGTAACGGCAGCACGGCAGACTCTGACTCTGTTTGTGAGGGTTCAAATCCTTCTTCCGCAGCCAATAGCGGTGTCAAAGAGATGCACCCAAGAAAACCCGAGTAAACCTCGGGTTTTCTTCATTTTTCTCAGGTTTCCTCGCTTTTTCAAAAAATGGATATTTATGCGAATAAAAAGATGCAACCGGCGTTTTAGGGGTGGCGGGAGCGACTTGAAATAACAAGCTCTCTACAAGTGATATAAAAAATATAGTAATGCTATATATTGTGTCTGTAAATACTATGTTGGTTTTCGTCAGGGAATTGATATAATAGAACCATAGAAGCGCTTCTGATACTAATTTTGTGAGGAAATATTATGTCTATTGGAACAACAATTAAAAGATTGCGCAAAGAACGCAGTATTACACAGGAACAGCT
>CAZVSW010000222.1:0-2411 GCA_964630005.1 uncultured Ruminococcus sp.
TTGTAAGTCCGCCCTCTTTATCCTTTTCAGCATAAGCATAAGCTACATAGAAATCGTCGCCGACAGCGTTCTTGATAAACTGCGGATAATTATTTGCGTGCCACTCATCAAGATAGTAATCGATAAATCCGATCTTCTTGCTGTGCTTTTTGATAACGCTCTTAAGGAAGTCGGCGGCTTTTTTGATATCGGCGGCAGGATCAGCGCCGCATTCGCGTTCGATAGTAAGGAAGCCCTTATAGCCAATATCATCGAGCGCGCTGAGGTATGCGTCGAAATCGACCTTGCCCTCTCCGAGAGGGAGCTCTTTGAAATAATCTTCCATTCTGAGGTCTTCGATACCGCCCTCAGCGAAGAATGTATAAATGCGCTTCGGCTCGGTCTTCTGGATCATGATACCGTCCTTGGCGTGAGTGTGCACGATAAAGTCCTTAAGAGTATATACTGCCTGAACGGGGTCAGCATCAGTAACCATAACAAGGTTTGCCGGATCGAGGTTTACGCCGATACCCTTGCTGTCAACATCGCGGATAAACGCAGCAAGTGTTTCGGGCGCTTCAGGACCGGTTTCAATGGCAAATGTAACGCCGATTTCAGCGGCATATTCGCCTATTTCGCGGCAAGCGGCCTTCATGCGGTCGTAATTGCCGGATTTATCTGCGGGAACAACGCCGATATGGGTCGTAACCACCTTACTTCCCAGCTTTTTCGCAATATCGGCAACAGCCTTTGATGCAGGGATCTTCCATGCGTTTTCCTCTTCGCTTTCAAAGCCGTGACCGCCGAAATCACCGCATACGGCGGAAACAACGAGATTACGCTCAGCAAGAAGCTTTTTTACCTCTTCGAGCTTTGCGTCGTCAAGATTAGTATAGAGCATCTCGCCGCCGGTAACATAAAGCTGAATACCTTCAGCACCGACTTCAACAGCCTTGTCAAGGCTTTCCTTAAAAGACTTTTTGAAGCTATCGGTCATAGCGCCAATTTTAAAGTTCATATAATTTGTCCTTTCGGTTTATATTTCAAGGTGTTTAAAACCATTTGTATTATATCATGAGCAAAAATGCTTGCTCGCAAGGGCATTTTTGCGAAATGATTCAATGGGCAGACTGCGCAAAGCGCAGAGCGGCGATAGCCGCAAAGGCTTACGCAGTAAGACTTTCTGCCAGTATTATAACATTTAAAAAAGTCAAATGTCAATAGCAAACGTAAATTTAATCGATCTCGACCCAATGATTTACGCCGCCGCAGGAATTGGCAAGTATAAGATCGTCAACGCTGATTCTTACCGTATCGCCCGCCTTTACGGTAAGCTCCCATGCAAGCGAGCGCTCATTCCAGACGTCGCAATACGGTCTGCCGTCGGCAACGGTAAACCAGTATCTGCCGTTTTTCTCCTTAATAAGGCTTCTGTCCGCAGAAGGAAAGATCTCGTTTTCCGAGCCGAAGCTATATGGCTGAAGGATCAGCTTTTTATTCAGTATCTCGCCGCTTTGAGAGCGTACAATAACGGCAAGAACGCCGTTATTACGCGAATAGATGCGAAGCGTTCTGTCACGCTTTCCGGCATTGGCAAAAACATAATTTGCCTGATTTTGCATCATCCAGTTGCCGATATTTGATTTTTTTCCCTCTCCGTCATTACTTTCGGTATCGATCACCACAGTTTGTCCGTCCTCCGTAACACAGCGGAAGCATATCATGTCAGTGCCTATTGCCGTTGGATTGTCATTGGGGTTCAAAGACGTAAGCCAGCAATCCGAATCGATCGTATACTCTTTTGTGTTGAATCTTGCGTACGGCTCTTTTACAGATGCATAATCGGGGTCGCGGCGAACCTTATATGTTACGGGCAGTCTGCCGCTCTTGGTCATATCACCGAATATCCAGCATACCTCGGTCTCTGCAAGACCGACTGTAGAATCGTCGATGCCTTTGTACTGAGCGGCATAATTGCGCCCGTCACGGGTCACAATATAACCCTGTTCGGGCTTTGAACGGTCGCACTGCCACGGCTCGGTATAGCACCAGAAAGTACCGGTAGCCTTGCCGCCTTCGATGACAAAACGTACTGCGCCGTTAGCGCATTTTCCGTTAAGTATTGCCTGATCTGCGGTCTTGCCCGAAAGCGAGCCAAACGGAAGATCGCCGGATGTACCGCCGATTACCCAAAGATAACCGCCTGCCGGAATCTCAAATACCTCGTTGCTATAAAGCTGTGGCGTATAATCGATATAATCGCCGCCGACATAGATCGGATTAACGGTCTTGCCGTCGCCCACCCAATAATCATCCGGAAGATCGAATTTCAGGCTGTAAAAATCGCTCCATTCGCGCTGACCGAGCCATTCGCCTCTTACCTGATTACCTATGTTTAAAACCGTCACTTTTATAGGCGTATTTTCTTCATT
>CAZVSW010000223.1:0-2378 GCA_964630005.1 uncultured Ruminococcus sp.
TTTCCAGCTCGGGGCATCTTTCACTGCTCCAGAATATTTTCGGTGAAGACGGCGGTAGCGGCAATTTGTCTTTTACGGTGTTGCTCCATCTGGGAACGCTTATCGCTGTTCTTATTGCATACAGAAAAGATGTTTTGGAACTTATAATCGGGTTCTTTTCGCTCATCAAAAAGCTTTTTACCGGGCATATAAAGGACGGACTTACTCCCGGAGAGCGGCTTTTAGTAATGCTTATCGTGGCTACACTTCCGCTCGTTCCCGGTGCAATTCTTTCCGATAAGGTAGAGATACTTTCGGGAATAAGCTGGCTTATCGGCATTTTCTTAATAATAAACGGCGGCATTCTTTGGCTTTCTGATAAGATTACTGAAGGCGTCAGAACTATTGAAGCGTCGGGATGGAAACAGGCGCTCGCAGTCGGCTTGGTGCAACTCGTCGGCGTAATGCCCGGAATATCGCGCTCAGGCTCGACGATCACCGGCGGACTTTTTACCGGTTTTTGCAGGAAGGATGCGGTTCGTTTTTCGTTCCTTCTTTCGATTCCCGCGATTCTCGGCGCAAATTTATTAGAACTGCCGGAACTTTTTTCAGACCCGACTTTTTCCGAAAACGCGCTTCCATATCTCTGCGGAGTGTTGGCGGCGGCAATTTCGGGATTTGCCGCAATAAAGCTTTTGCAATACATGGCGAATGCAAAAAAGATGTCGGTGTTCTCGCTGTACTGCATATTGGTAGGCGTCGCGGCGATAATTTATTGTATAGTTAAGTGAAAGGACGTTTAGATCATCTTGAAAACGACTGGCAAGACCAAAGCTTCTTCTGCTAATAAAACGAAAAATACATCAAAAACAGCTGCTGACAAGAAAAAGAAGAAGGCTGCCACAGAACAGACTTCGATTCCCGAAAAAGAAAAACGTCAGCCGCTTGGCATTGCGCCTTATATCGTGGCCGCCATCGCGGTGTTCATAATAATCGCCTTTTTTTTGCCGGACACCGGCATAATCGGTCCTTTTATAAAAGATATTATGCTCGGTCTCTTTGGCGGAGGCGGCTATGTCGTTCCGTTTTATATGATCTTCCTTGCGGTGTTCCGCAGGCGCGATGTCAATAACGGAGTTGCAAATGCTAAGATAGGCTTTGCAGTGGGCAGTTTTTTGTCCATACTGGCAATGATACAGCTGTTTGCCCCCGCTCCTGAAGCGGCCGAGGGCGTCAGCTTCCTTAAAAACCTTTATAACAGCGGGATCATGCTTCAGGGCGCAGGCGCTGTCGGCAGCTTAATCGGAATCGGGCTTCAAAAGCTGATCGGACGTGTAGCATCAATAATTCTTTCGTCCTTTATGGCGGCAATACTGCTCATATTCCTCTTCGGTTCAACTCCGAGAAGAGTTCTTCGCGGAATTGTGAATTGGTTTAATGATATATTCTCCGTTGTCAACAACGAACGTGAAGAAGAGCCTGCTGTTGCCGAGCCTGTTACCAAAAGACCCACAAGGGAAGAGAATAAGCCCGTTAAGCCGAGTAAGCCCGCTAAGAAGACTGTTGCTCCTATCCCGGAGGACGTTGTCAATGCGGGCGATGACGCAGTGACTGTCGAGGCAGAGCCCGAAAAGCCGGAGAAGGTTTCTGAGATCAACAGGGACAAGCCTTTTGATGACGACGAGATAAACGGCGAATACAAAAAACTGTTTGAAGAAGATGAAAAGTATACAGCTGAACCGGCGGCTCAGAATAAACCTCAGTTTACAGAAAGATTTGAAGAGACCGCCGAAGCTGATATCCCGGAGGATATATTAGATCCGTTCAAAGGCGACGATAAGCCGATTCAGCAGACCCCTGAAGCAGCTGTCAGCGATGAGAGCGACGACGGATCAGACGAACCGCCGTTTGCTTTGGTTGACAACTATGTAAAACCGGAACCCGAGTATAAGCCGGATATTCCGACCGAGGAGCTTACAAAACATGATCCCGAGGTTCTTGAAGCCGTTACCGCAGAGCTGCCGATAAGCGACGAACAGCCGTATGTTTTTCCGCCGATATCGCTTTTGCAGGAGGATACGGAGGCGAACGCCGAGGAAAGCTATGACGTTATAGTCGAAACGGGAAGAAAGCTTATTTCCGTGCTTGAAAGTTACGGCGTAAAAGCCAAGCTTGTTTCCACCAGCCGCGGTCCTGCGGTGACGCGTTATGAGGTACTCCCTGACGCAGGCGTCAGAGTCAATAAGATTTCCAATCTTTCAGAGGATATACGTATGAGAATGGCGGCAACCAGCATACGTATCGAGACCAACATTCCCGGCAAGGCGGCGATCGGTATCGAGATACCGAATAAGAATCCCGCTATCGTGCGCTTGCGCACCCTTATCGATAACCCCATT
>CAZVSW010000224.1:0-2369 GCA_964630005.1 uncultured Ruminococcus sp.
GTAAACAGCTTCTATTTTCGGTATCATGTCAGCCATAAACGACTGTCCGCCAAAGCCCGGTTCGACCGTCATTACAAGGAACAGGTCGCAAAGCGGAAGAAGATGAAGGATCGATTCAACGGGAGTCTTCGGCTTTATGGAAAGTCCTGCCTTTTTGCCGGCTGCCCTGATCGCACTGAGAGCCGCTTCCGTATCGGGGCACGCCTCTGCATGAACGGTGATATAGTCAGCTCCCGCATCGGCAAAAGCGCCTATATAGCGGATAGGATCGGTTATCATAAGGTGAACGTCAAAGACGCTCTTGCAGCTTTTCCTGAGCGACTTGATCACTACCTGACCGAACGAGATGTTCGGCACAAAGATTCCGTCCATTACGTCCAGGTGAAGCCAGTCTATTCCCGCGGTCTCAAGCCCTGAAAGGGACTCTGAGGGGTTGAAGAAGTTGCAGGACAGCGCTGACGGAGACAGCTTGAAATTATTTTTTGACATAAGAAAAATTCCTTTCGACAGTTTGTGACATGCCGCGTATACTGTAATGAAAAGAACATCGTCAGCCCGACGCAGGGAAGCGTAAAAAAACGGACCGCAAAAGCACGGCGTCGGGAACGGTGATGATATATTTGCAGGCATAAAGAGGGAAACGCGTTCGCGTATGCTTGCGCGTTTTCTTTTGGCAGGGCGAGATTCGAACTCGCATCGGTTTTGACGTTGTGATTTTCCGTAATACTTCGTCAAAGCCCTTGGAAAGCCGACAGGATTACGCCGCGGTCTTTTCCTCGTCTTACAAAAAATCACTTAGTCAAAACTGCTTCGCACCTGACAGCAGGTGATTTTCGAGTGATTTTTGAAGCACGCGACGACGGCATACGCGGTTATTCCGAAAAAGCACCGAAAAGCGACGCTGTCAGGCGGCGCGTGTTCAAATCTCGCCCTGCTATGCGAGCATTATACTCCTTTATATTATCGTTGTCAATCGACAAAAAATAAATAAATTCGTAAAAACCTCTTTACAAATCAGATCTATAAGAGTATAATAACGGTAAGAAAATCCAACGGTGCTGTGACGCCGGTTGTGCGTCTGCGTTGCGGACGTATTTTTTTGTGTTACGGCAGGGATAAAAAATGAAAGGACTTTTCGCATGAATCTCACTTATGGCGTAAAAGACAAACCCAAGGCCGGGCAGCTTGTTGTATTTGCACTTCAGCAGTTGCTCGCCATTCTCGCAGCGACAATCGCCGTGCCCGCTATCGTCGGCAACGGCATGTCCCAATCCGCGGCGCTTCTCGGCGCAGGTATCGGTACACTTGTTTACCAGCTCTTTACTGCTTTCAAGAGCCCCGTTTTCCTCGGTTCTTCCTTCGCATTCCTCGGCTCTATGTCCGCTGCTTTTGCAGGCGGCGTGAGCGTATCGCTCGGCTATGCCGGACTTATCATCGGCGCTGTCATGGCCGGTCTGGTTTATGTTGTTATCGCGCTTATCGTCAAATTTGCCGGCGTTAAGTGGATATCCAAACTTATGCCTCCCGTCGTTATCGGACCTACCGTTGCAATCATCGGTCTTTCCCTCGCAGGCAACGCTGTCGGCGACCTCACAAAGGGCAGTGTTTTTGTTGACGGCGCACCCTCTGCAAATCCTCATATCGCCCTCATCTGCGGCGTTGTGACCCTTCTCGTTGTCATCATCTGCTCCGTTTACGGCAAGAAGATGGCTAAGCTCATCCCGTTCATCATCGGTATCGTAGCCGGCTATGCTGTTGCCGCTATATTCACCGTTATCGGCAATGCCACCGATAATGCCGCGCTTCAGATCATCGATTTTTCCAAGTTCCAGAACATGCAGTGGCTTCCCGACCTTACGGTTGTCAAGGCTTTTGACGGAATTAAAGAAATTTCCGCTTCCTATATCGCAACCATCGCAGTTGCGTATATCCCCGTTGCTTTCGTTGTGTTTGCTGAGCATATCGCAGACCATAAGAACCTTTCCTCCATTATCGGACAAGACCTTCTCGAGACCCCCGGTCTTCACCGTACGCTTCTCGGCGACGGCGTCGGCTCTGCTGTAGGCGCGATCTTCGGCGGCTGCCCCAACACTACATACGGCGAATCCGTCGGCTGTGTTGCGATTACCGGTAATGCTTCGGTCATCACCATCACCGCTACCGCAGTGCTTGCGATCGTTGCATCGTTCTTCGCTCCGTTCGTAACCTTCCTCGCTACCATTCCTTCCTGCGTAATGGGCGGCGTTTGCGTTACACTTTACGGCTTCATCGCGGTTTCCGGTCTTAAGATGATTCAGGATGTCGACCTCGGCGATAACCGCAACCTCTTTGTCGTTGCAACAATACTTATCCTCGGCGTCGGCGGCATG
>CAZVSW010000225.1:0-2268 GCA_964630005.1 uncultured Ruminococcus sp.
TGAGCGCGACATCAATGAAGCTTTCCAATGCCGCTGCACCGCCATTTCCGTTTACAACAGCAGAACCGAGTGTTCGGCTCAAATCATTCACGCCAACTTGTATCATCACATTTGCGATGGAGAAAATGACACTTTGTATTCCCACAGGCAAACCGATTTTAATAATTTGTCGAGCTTCCGCAGAGGAAAAGTGAAATTGACGGAAGCGGAATATGAAAAATCCATTATACTTGAAGCGTAAATAATAAAAGATCATTGCCGCAGCGAGAAATTGCGATATGGCAGAGGCAATTGCTACACCTGTAATATCGAGACGGAATCCGACAACGAAAAGCAGATTCAGAAGAACATTGATAACACCCGAAAAGGTGAGAAAAAGAAACGGGGTTCGAGTGTTTCCAACGGCACGAAGCAGCGCTGCTCCGAAGTTAAATAACATGGTAAAAGGAATACCCAAAAAATAGATTGCAAGGTATTGCCTTGAAAGATCAAGCAACTCGCTGTTCGTTCCCATCCATTTAAGAAAGATACCTGAAAAAAGTGTGCCGATGATACCGACGGCAAGTCCAACAACAGCCGCAATCATCGTGGATGTATAAACAACCTTCTGTCCTTGCTCTTTGTTATTTGCGCCAACGCATTTCGCCATGAGAATATTCGCACCAACCGACATTCCCATAAACAGCATTACGATTAAGTTGATCAACGCATCCGTGGAAGATATTGCTCCAACAGCATTCCCTGAGCCGAAATAACGGCACACAATAATGTCACAATCGTTAAAGAGCAGCTGCAATACGCCTGTCAGCATAATCGGTGTGGAGAATCGTATGATATTTTTGAGCATCCCCCGGCGTGAGAGAATATCTATTTCAGTTTTATTATGTCCTATATTGGCATCCGACATAGTGGGTTAAATTCCTTTCTGAAGTTTTCGCTTTCACAATTCTCAAGGCTCAATACAAGTCTGAATGATGTCTGCTTTATGACATTAATAAATGGAGTTATCTTATCTAACATCCGATACAGTAAATCCCGATTCGCCTCTCAGACAGGGAATGATTATACCACAGATTTGTAAAAAAATCTACTGTCTGGCATTCCGGCGACAGTTATTTCTTCTGCACGGAAGATCTACTTGACGATTGCATTGAAAAAGCAAACAGTATGAAATTTGGAGGTATGTGAGTATGAACAAATATGAAGCAGAACGGCGCTTTGTACAGCGCATGAAAGACAACTATCCGCCCGATACACGAATTATGCTGCTCAGCATGGGAGATGATCCCCACCATGTTGAGGGCAACACAAGAGGAACAGTTATAGCGGTCTATGGCAACGGTACGACAATGTCGGAGTTCGTAACGCTTGCGCTTACGAATGAGCTGCATCTGAAATATAACGAGAAAATACATGGGTAGGATAGTAGTTTCGTCAACAAAAAATTTACGAAAACGACGTCGATTTGTTTGTTTATCCTTACTATAATATAAGCAAGCAATTCTGTATGGATTTACGAAGATAAGGCGGTGATAAAAATGGTCAACCCCCAACTTGAAACCTTCATCCGTGTAGCGGATGCGGGAAGCTTTAATAAAGCGGCGGATGAATCTTATATTACGCCGACTGCGGTCATCAAGCAGATCAACTCTTTGGAAGCCGATCTTGGCGTTACACTTTTTAACCGTACACATCGGGGATTGACTCTGACACGAGCCGGGGAATCCCTGTATAAAGATGCCAGGTACATGCTGGAATACAGCCGCAAGGCCATAGCCAGGGCAAAAGCAGCTATGCGGAATGAAACAAGTGTGGTTCGCATCGGCACTTCGCCTATGACGCCGGCTCAACTACTCACTGACCTTTGGCCGCAGATCCACAAGCATTGCTCCGATATCAGCTTTCAGCTTGTACCATTTGAGAATACACCTGAAAATGCAAGGGAGATCCTCAAAAATCTCGGAGAACATATTGATGTCGTTGCCGGAATGTTTGACGAAACACTGCTTGAGTTACGGGGATGTGCCGGATTTGAGATCGTGAAAGAACCGATCTGCTGTGCAGTATCCATTTATCACCCGTTGGCACAGAAAGATAGATTGACTGTTGACGATCTGTGCGGTGAGAATCTGATGATCATTCGCCGCGGCTGGAGCCGATACATGGATGAAGTGCGAGACCTTCTTTCCGGCAAGCCTGTGAATCTGATAGACTTTGATTTTTATGATGTGGATGTTTTCAATCAGTGTGAGCGGCAGAAGAACGCCA
>CAZVSW010000226.1:0-2256 GCA_964630005.1 uncultured Ruminococcus sp.
ACATGCTTCGTAAGGCTATGGGTAAGAAGCAGATTGACAAGATGGCCAAGCTAACATGAGTATCAGGACGTCAATCCGCTTCAGGCCATGATCTTTTCGCTTCTCTCGCGCTCCGGCAACTCATTTTTTGTGGGTGATGTTAAGCAATCGATATACCGTTTCAGAAACGCTTCGGCGCGTATTTTCGGCGATCGCGTGCAAAGCGCTCCGCCCATATCCGATGAGAGCAAGATCGGTAAGATATTTTTGCAGGAAAACTTCAGGTGCAGTGAGAATATAATCGATTTCGTAAACAGCGTTTTTCAAAAGCTCTATACCCCCGAAAATACCGGCTATTCGTATGAAGACGAAAAACTCATCTGCGGTCTTGAAAATACCTGCAATGCGCCGGTCATTATCAATTGCATAACCGATACGGAATCGGGCAAGCGTGACGAATGCGAAGCGACTGTTGCCGCCGCAAGGATACTTTCGCTTGTCGGGAGGGCGAAAAAGTCCGACGGCAGTACGGTAAAATACGGCGACATAGCTGTTTTGATGCGCTCCGCGTCAGGCAGAACAGCCGATTATGAAAAGGTGTTCAGACGGCACGGGATACCGTTTGCCGCTGAAAACGACAGCCATTTTCTCGATCAGCCTGAGATCATGCTCGCCGTGTCATTGCTCACGGTGATAGACGATCCTACGGACGAGATCGCGCTCGCCGCATCCATGAGAAGCCCGATATTCTGTTTTGATGCGGACGAGCTGAAAAGTGTCAGAGATTTCAGGGGCGAAGCGCCGTATTACTTTGCCGTCTCTGCGTGCGCAAAGGAATATATCAGAAAAACGGTAAAAAAGACATATAAATGCAGTGAGCGGCTTGGCGGCAGACGGTTTGAAACCAATCGCTTGAAAACATCACGAGGCAAGCGCCCTGATATTGACGTGCTTAAAAAGTGCCATGATTTCATCTCGGTGATAAGATCGCTTGCCGGGTCTGCGATCGAGCTCCCCAGCCATAAGCTTATCTGGAAAATGTACGAAGAAACGCGCATGATCCAGATCATAAGCTGTTTTGAACACGGTGAAGAAAAAAAGAATAACCTGATGAGCCTTTATAAAATGGCCGTATCATATGAATCGGGTGTTTTTCGCGGTCTCAGTGCGTTTTTGGAATATCTTCAGAGCGACGCAGACCGAGCAGACAGCGCTCTTACGATTTCCGACGACTGTGTGCGCATCATGACATTTCATAAATCGAAGGGGCTTGAATTTCCGATCTGCATCGTATGCGGTACGGGCAGCGATTTCAATGTAAAAGATCTGAGGCTTCCTTATGTCGTGTGCAGTGACGGATTTGTGTGCTTTGATCTGAAGGCGGCGGAAGGGCTTTGCTCATATCAGCCGCTTGTCAAGCTTGCCGCTGTTTCAGACGAAAAGAAAGAAATGCTTTGCGAGGAGCTTCGCTGTTTATATGTGGCGCTTACGCGCGCAAGAGAACAATTATATATTACTGGCTGTGTCAAGGGGGACGCCGACGATATTGCAGAAAAAGATTTCTTTGACCAAAACAGCAATCTGGAACGTATTATAAACGCCGTTAATTTTTCGCGTTCGAAGTCGTTTATAGTTGATACGATGATGGCTGACGCGCTTCCTACTCCCGATGTGCTTCGCCTGAACAGTATGCCGACGGTCGTTTTCGGCAATGTTGATTGGGAGGATTATGCATATCGCGACGCGCTTACACTTCCGGCGAAGGTGGCGGTTTCGGAGTTACGCGTCGGTCTTTTGGAGGATGACGAATATAACCGTTCGGTTTCGCGCGGAGCGGTACTGAAGACGCCTTCTTTTGCAGACGGAGATAAAGTCACACCGGCTGAGAGGGGAACGGCAACGCATATGTTCATGCAGTTTTGCTCATTTGAAGGCGTGGAAGCGCACGGCGTGGCTGAGGAAGCAGAGCGGCTTAAGAAGATCGGCGCGCTTTCCGAACGTGAAGCAGGCGCGATCAGAATTAATGAACTGGAAAAGTTTTTTTTGTCAGAGCTTTATAAAGAGATGCGTTCCGCCTCGGTGTGCAGGCGCGAGATGCGCTTCACGCTTGTTGAACCATCTTCGCTGATAGGCAAGAATGCGGGCGAAGAGGTGCTGGTTCAGGGCGTAATAGACTGTTTCTTTGAGAACAAGGACGGTTCATATACAGTGGTGGATTATAAAACCGACCGTATCGGCGAAGAAAGCGAGCTTATCGAGCGCCACAGATCGCAGATA
>CAZVSW010000227.1:0-2221 GCA_964630005.1 uncultured Ruminococcus sp.
AATCGGTCTCATATTCGAGCCATGCTCCGCGGTAAGGGATGATGGTCGAAGTAAACATCTTTTTGCCTGTCTTGTCGTCGGTGCTTTCGTAATATACACCGGGAGAGCGGACGAGCTGGGAGACGATAACTCTTTCGGCGCCGTTTATGATAAAGGTGCCGCTGTCGGTCATCTTAGGTATGTCGCCCATGTAAATTTCCTGTTCTTTAACTTCCTCGGTGACCTTATTGGTAAGGCGAACAACGACCTTAAAAGGAATGGCATAGTTTGCGTCCCTCTCCTTACATTCAGCTATTGAATATTTAGGGGGGGCGTCAAGGGAATAACCCACAAAATCTATGATCAGGTTACCCGAATAGTCCGTCATGGGAGAATAATCCTTAAGTACCTCCGAAACGCCGGTTCTTACAAACTCCTCAAAAGACTTTTTCTGGACTTCGATAAGATTCGGCATCTCAAGAACTTCTTCGTTCTTAGCGAAAGACATACGAACGTTTTTCCCAAGATGTTGGGGTTTTACCATGGAATCATACCACATATCATACGCTCCTTGTTTTTATTGAACCGAATAATGAATATGTGCCCGGTTTGCCAAGCGACACAAACGCTTTCGGTTTTTGAGTGCAACAACACAAACACTACGGGCAACGTAGTGCAGTTTATTATAATATCATTGAATTCAAGATTTGTCAAGTGAATTTCCAAAATTTTTTCGCCAAATTTAAAAAAAGCCATTGACAAAGGTTGATACTGCTGATAAAATAGAAGTGAATTTAAACTCATGATTCTAATTTTATACTTTTATCACTAAGGAAGTTTCAGAAAAATGGCTAAAGTTATCTGCGATTGGAAAACACTTTACAGCTTTATCACCGACGCATTTGTCGGAGTAGGCGTTCCCCGCGAGGATGCCGAGATCTGCACCGACGTGCTCCTCGAATCCGACAAGCGCGGCATTGAAAGTCACGGCGTAAACCGCTTTAAACCCATTTATATCGACCGCATCAAGGCCGGTATCCAGAACCCCGTCACCAATTTCGAGATCGTTCGCGAGACCGCTACCACCGCTGTAGTTGACGGTCACGACGGTATGGGTCAGGTCATCGGACATAAGTCCATGAGCATGGCTATCGAAAAGGCAAAGAAATACGGCATGGGCATGGTCGCTGTCAGAAACAGCTGCCACTACGGCATCGCCGGATATTACGCAACCATGGCAACCAAGGCAGGCTGCATCGGTATGACCGGCACCAACGCCCGTCCCTCCATTGCCCCCACCTTCGGCGTTGAAAATATGCTGGGCACCAACCCCCTCACCGTTGGTCTGCCCACCGACGAGGAATTCCCCTTCGTCCTCGACTGCGCGACCTCCATCACACAGCGCGGTAAGATCGAATATTTTGCACGTATCGGCAAGGATACCCCCGCAGGCATGGTAATCGGCAGAGACGGCTCTGCCCTCACCGACAGCGTTGCTATTCTTGACCAGCTCAACTGCGGCGAAGCTGCTCTTGCTCCTTTGGGCGGCATCGGCGAAGACCTTGCAGGCTATAAGGGCTATGGCTACGCCACCGTTGTCGAGATCCTTTCCGCCGCTCTTCAGCAGGGTAACTACCTCCGTATGCTCACCGGCAAACAGGACGGCAAGCTTGTTCCCTATCACCTCGGTCACTTCTTCATCGCTATCGATACCGAAGCGTTCATGGGTCTCGATGCATTCAAGAAGACCGCCGGCGACATCTGCCGCGAACTCCGCGGTTCTCAGAAAGCGCCCGGTCAGGACCATATCTTCACCGCAGGCGAAAAGGAATGGAACGTCTGGCTTCAGAGAAAAGACAGCGGCGTTCCGATCAACGAAGCCGTTCAGGTCGAAATGTCCAAGGTACGCGACGAGCTTAAGCTCGATTACGTATTCCCGTGGGAAAAATAAGTTTTTTGACGGGAAGACAACAGACGCGCACGAGATTAAGATAAAAATACAACCTCAGCAAAAGCGCGTCTGTTTTCTCCCCGTAAACCCCTCTTTCACTCGCGCTTATCGCCGCTTCACAAAATGCCGCCTCGGTTTCTTAACCGTAGGCGGTTTTTCATATCAGATCTTTACAATTAAGCGCAAAAGTACGGCATTTTGAACGCTCCCATCGGCGCGAGGGCTCGCGGAGCTCACCTTAGGGTGTTTTTTTCACGAGTGAATCGCGAAAAAAACGGATTTTTATTATAA
>CAZVSW010000228.1:0-2220 GCA_964630005.1 uncultured Ruminococcus sp.
AATAATCGTTGTACTGAAGCTCAAATCCGAGCGCAGGATCTTTTACGAATTCTATCTCGTATTCCTGCTCGCCGCAGATGATTTTTGCCGATGATTCGCTTTCTCCGTCAGCAAAAAACGCCTGATATATTTCGTCCGCTTCATCGCATATTATCTGCGGCACGCGCGGTCTTCCTTCCGGTATGAGTACGCGTCCGTCCGTTATTTCATAGCTCGCGTCATCGAGAGATATTTCGGGCATCACAGGCTCGCTTTCAACCGGCTCGTTTTCCGAGAAAATGAAAATGCCTGCCGCCGCGGCTATCAGAACTACTATGAGAATAAGCAGCACCGTTATTATTGTTGTTAAAGTTTTCTTTGCCATATTTACAATCTTTCTATACTATTTTCATCTACTATTTTAAATTGGAAAATTCACCTACCATTCTACATCATAACGTCTGACTTTTACAGCACTTTTCCGTAAAAAACGCTTTTTTATCCTTTATCTTTCTTTTCTGTATTGATATAATATAATCAGTTAATTCAGATTGTTTCAAATTGAATAGGAGGATGCACTATGAATAAAGAATTGTTTGACAAGAGAAACGCTCTTTACGAACCGACTGTCGTAAAAGCGCTCGAAAACAGAGGCTTTGAAGCATATTACTGCGCTACGAAGGAAGAAGCGCTCGAAAAAGCCGTATCAATTATTCCGAAAGACAACTCTGTAGGCTGGGGCGGTTCGATGAGCATAAACGAAATCGGACTTGTGGACAGACTCAGAAAGGACGGATACACGCTCATAGACAGAGACCTTGCAAAGAGCCCGGAAGAAAGAATGGACATAATGAGACAGACGCTCAATGCCGATACATTTATCATGAGTACAAATGCCCTCACGGAAAGCGGAGAGCTTCTCAATGTTGACGGTTCGGGAAACAGAGTTGCCGCGCTCTTATTCGGACCGAAAAGCGTTGTCGTAATAGCAGGTATTAACAAGGTAGTGCGTGATATGGATGCCGCTGTTGCACGCATCCGCACGGTTGCCGCTCCGATAAATGCTGCCCGCTTCGGTCTCCAGACGCCTTGCGGCATTACGGGAAAGTGCGGTGAATGCACAGGCGACGGCTGCATCTGCGTGGACTGGGTAGTTACGAGAAAGAGCAATCCAAAGGGCAGAATTAAAGTCATCCTCGTCGGCGAAGAACTCGGCTTCTAAACCACAGCAGTTTGCAAATCACTTTTGCGAACTACAATCTTAAAATTCTCTAAAATATAGGGACATCCAAATGTTGAAAATCTCAGCGAAAATACTAATCGAAATACAACATTTTTAGAAATAGTTACTACTTTAAAACCTTTAGTCTATGACATTTGTTGCTTTTTCGATTATATATGCTCGAAAAATACACCAAAATTCAATATCAACGCATCTGAGGTCTAAAATTAGTTGTTTTCATTCTTAAAAAAGTTGCTGATATACAACATTTGGATGTCCCTTCCTTTTTTGACAATTCGACATCCTGAAATTATATGTGAATATATATTTATTTCCAGAGCTTGTCGGGATAAAAGCCCTTGTCTTTTAGCGACTGGAGAGCGTTTACCACATCTTCTTTGTCTTCTTTATATGTTACGCCGTACCATTTGTCATGAGAATTAAGCAGACGGACGCGCGCCTTTCCCTCTGAAAGAAGCTCCTGTACAACAAATGGCAGGAAGAATTCTGCTTTGAGCGGGTTCTCCGCAATCGCAGTTTTAAGAAACTTAGGAAAGCGTTTCCATGCTTCTTTTATAAAGCTTCCCGTAAATCCCCACACATTCATTGATACCGGCGTGCCTTTCGGTATTTCCGTAAAGGTTTTGCCGCTGTTGTTACTTACGAAAAATCCGTGGTTCATTGTGGCAACGTATATGGTTAGTTCGCCTTGACTGTTTTTTGGATAAACAATACTCATTTTTACCGGTATTGCCGTTTCCGGCAGTCCTGTGGAATACTGACAATTCCACGTCTTGCCCGCGTCGGTTGAAATTGCAAATCCACCGGCGCTGTTTGTTTGGTTGCCCGGTTGGTAGGGCATGTCGTGCCTGCCCGACCATATGGAATACACAACGTTTTCTTTTGTTTTGTCGAACTCGGCGTCGTACACGGTGTTGGTCCATGCCGACTTGATTCCGGTAAGCGCACGCTCCCACGTGGCTCCGTTGTCTTCGCTTCTGATTAAACCCAAGTCGGTG
>CAZVSW010000229.1:0-2218 GCA_964630005.1 uncultured Ruminococcus sp.
GCTAGATCTTCTTCTGTCAGCGCAGCAATGCGCTTCGCAGACGGAAAGCTGTACCCTTCTCCGACCGGTTCGCCAAACGCCTGACAAAGCCGTGTGATTATCCCCTTGATTCTGGGGATATTGTTGTTTTGGGAAATAATAAAAGAACACAGCGTCTCCCACTTTTCCTGACGCATAATGCGAATACCTCTCGCGGACTGAAGCGCGTTTTTGACGACGCTGTCAGCTGAAAGAAGGTTGTTGATCTCTTCATAATCACGGTCAAGGTCAAAGAACCCTTTCCAGACCGCATCAAACGCCTCGGAATCGACTCCGACCAGCTCGATCTCATCGCCCTCTAAAACCGTAAGCTCTTTTCCGAAAGCAATGCCGCGCCAACCGCCGTCGATACGCTCAAATCTGAAGCACTGACCGCAATCAAATGTTTTGGACGGTTCAAAAAGTCCGTCGCGCGATATGTACGTATTACCGTTTTTAAAAGTAATATTCATAAAAGTCTTGATATCCTTTGCTAAATTTGTTATAATTCAGATGAGGTGAACACGATGCACGAAAGAATATACACAATACCGGTCAACGCCGCCTTCGATCAGCACGACGACTGTCCGTTCTGTTTACTCTATAAACAGCTGGAAGATACCGAGATCGAGCTCATAACAGGCGCGTCCATGATGGAACCGGACGTCCGCATAAGAACCAACGAGCTTGGATTTTGCCGCCATCATTTCGATCGTATGTACGAAAGCCAGAAAAGGCTGAGCCTGGCGCTGACTATACAATCGCATTTGGACGAACTGAAAAAAGGCGTTTCAGCAGGAGGTTTTTTAAGCCGCGACGCGGCCGCCAAGCCGATAAAGCGCATTGGCGAGCTTAACAAAAGCTGTTACGTATGCGGGAGAATAGAAGCAAATTTCGAAAAAATGTTTGAAACAGCCTGCCTTTTGTTTGAAGAAGAACGCGAGTTCCGCGATAAATTTATGTCTCAGACAATGTTTTGCCTTCCGCATTACGCACGTATGCTGGAAGCCGGAAAGCGCGTGCTTTCAAAGCGTTTCTACCCTGAGCTTATCAAAGAAGCCGACGCGATTGAGCAGAAATACCTTGGCGAACTTTACGACGATATATCGCTTTTCTGCAAAAAATTCGACTATCGTTATAAGGACGAGCCGTGGGGCAACGCCAAAAATTCAGTTGAACGCGCAATAGATTTTTTGAAATCCAAGAAATAATTTCCATACCGCCGCAGCTCATCGAATTGACATGAGTTGCGGCGGTATTGACATATTATAATCGCTTTTTTCGATTATTTTAACCCGATTATTTTGTACCGACAAAGTTATCAACACTCAAAAGCCCGTATTGCCGTGCTTTTCAAGTGAGTTATCAACATTGTCAACATAGTTATCAACAAGTTGGCCCACGTATTATGTTGATTCTGAGGTTATTATGTTGCTTTTGAAGGGCTATGTCAGACTTCCATTGTGGCAAAGGCGTTTTGAGCAAGACTTGATTTTTTGCCGTTTATAAAGTCGTAATAGCCCTGCGAGGCGATCATTGCGCCGTTATCACCGCAAAGCTTCAGCGGCGGCATATAGCATTTTACGCCGTATTTTTCGCAGAGCGCGCCAACGCCGCTTCGCAGATGTGAGTTTGCGGCAACGCCGCCCGCTAAAACTACAGGGAGCTTGTCGCCTTCCGAAAGAAGCTTTTCCAGACGGGTGGTAACAGTACCAACGACCGCTTTTGTAAATGAAGCGGCAATGTCAGACCTCACCTTATCGTCCATGACCTGACCGCGCATTTCGGCAGTATGTATGAGGTTTATCGCCGAAGTTTTAAGACCGGAAAACGAAAAATCATATTCGTTATCGTGAACGACCGATACGCTGAACTTATATGCCTCTTTATCCCCTGCGGAAGCGAGCTTATCCATTGCCGCACCGCCGGGATACGGAAGTCCGAGCACTCTGCCGACCTTGTCAAACGATTCGCCTGCCGCGTCATCCCTCGTATGACCGATGATACGGTAGTTGCTATAGTCTGCAACATACATGAGCGAGGTATGTCCGCCTGAGACAACAAGCGCATAAAACGGCGGTTTGAGTTCGGGGTGAGCAAGATAGTTTGCGGCGACATGACCGTGTATGTGATGGACGGGCACAAGAGGCTTGCCCGAAGAATACGCCAGTCCCTTGGCAAACGACAGACCGACAAGAAG
>CAZVSW010000230.1:0-2216 GCA_964630005.1 uncultured Ruminococcus sp.
ATGCATCTATAAGCACAAACGGCGGTATGGATCCCGATTACGCCAGAATGCTTGCAGGTAACATCAATGCCGGCGCTCTCCAGTATGAACTTAAGCTTGAAGAGCTTCGTTCTATCGGACCGACCCTCGGTGAAAAATCGCTTCAGACAAGCTTGATGGCAGGTCTCATAGGCGTTGGTCTTGTCTGCCTCTTCATGATCATTATATACCGCATTCCCGGCGTTATGGCGTCGATTTCGATCGTTGCTTACCTGGCGCTCTTCATGCTCGCCATCTCGCTTTTCAGAATCAATCTTACACTCCCCGGTATTGCCGGTATCGTGCTCTCGGTCGGTATGGCCGTTGACGCCAACGTTGTTGTGTTTGAGCGTATCAAAGAAGAGATCCGTGGCGGTAAGTCCGCTAAGGCTGCCATTAAATCCGGCTATCAGAAAGCGTTCTCCGCAGTGCTTGACTCCAACGTCACCACCTTTATTGCCGCAGGCGTTCTTTATGCTCTCGGCAGCGGTACGATCAAGGGTTTCGCCGTTACACTCGGTCTCGGCGTTATCCTCACATTCATCGCTTCCGTATTCCTTACTAAGCTTCTTCTCAACATCGGTTGCGAGATGAATCTCACCGCTATTTCATTGTATGGCGCAAAACGCGATATTGCTGCCGCTAAAAAAGAGGGAGGTGCTCAGGAATGAAAAAGCTTGATGTAGTCAAGAACAAAAAGATATTTCTTGCAATTGCTGCGGTTTTCATTCTGGCAGGTATAGTTTCATTTGCCATTCAGCAGCTCAACATTGATATCGACTTTTCCGGTGGTACTGAAATCCAGCTCAACATCGGTAAAGAAGTTACAAACGACGATTGTAATAAGATCAATTCCATAATCGAAGAAAAGCTCGGCAGAAAGTACGTTTCTTCCACCACCAGATCAACAGCTGATTCCAATATGGCAATTATCCGTACCGGTAGTGAAGAGCTTGATAACGATCAGCAGACAGTCCTTCTTGAAGCAATCGACGAAGCATTTGGTATCGATCACAGCGCAGTTGAATGCGAAATCAACTCCGTTTCTGCGACGATCGGTAGCCGCTTGCTCAAAACCGCTATCCTTGCGGTAATTATTGCGATCGTTCTCATGCTTCTGTACATCGCTATCAGATTCAAGTTTGCGAGCGCAATCGCGGCAATCGTCTGCCTCTGCCATGACGTCCTTATCGTATTGACTGTATATTCAATTTTCCAGATCCCGGTCAACTCCAACATAATAGCGGCGCTTCTTACAATACTTGGTTATTCTATCAACGCAACTATTATCGTTTTCGACCGTATCCGTGAAAACAGAGCGCGTTACGACGATTTTGCCGACGCGGTTAATAACAGCATCAGAGAAACCTTCATGCGTTCCCTCAATACTACTATTACCACGCTCTTTACGATCGGCATGATATACATTCTTGGCGTTTCGTCTATACGTAATTTTGCTCTTCCCATTATAGTGGGTCTGGTTGCAGGTTTCTTCTCCTCTGTATTCCTTTCCGGTATGCTTTGGTATTCCTTTGATAAGATCTTTTCAAAATCCAAGGAAAAGAAAGCAGCTAATAAAAACGCCTGAGTTATATAATAAAATTGACGGTGCATTGCATCGTCAATTTTGCTATGCGCTTTTATATTGTTAACAATTTGTGAAGATTCAAAAAATCCCCAAACCTTTTCGCTTATTTTAAGACTATATAGATGTGCGCACGAGAAAATAAAGCGAGAGCGATGTATGAGGTGAAAAACAATGAAACCAAAAATAAAAATCACGCTTATTGATCAAAAGGGAAGTTGCCCGTGTCATCATGGTCACAAAATAGGGGATAGCTTTGATTTTGATACTGAACGAGGAAAGCTTTGCCCCATGGCTATGCATGTCGCGTTTCCGTACGTTGATATCATTCGTTACGGTGGTACGCCGCATTTGTCAAGCGTCGGCGACGTTCGCTTCTGCTGCCCTGATACCGATGTGATCAATATATTCAAGATCGAAAAAATCGATTGACTTATCCTTTCTGCACCGCAAGAATATTTTGATAATACATATCGACATTTTATCAATTCATAATCTCTGCGGTTCAAAAAAGTAAAGCCGAAGTTGAGTGAAACTCAACATTCCGGCTATTGAAAGTTATCTTTTGGCGTAGTATAATGTACTTGCAAGATAGCTATCGCATATAAAATTA
>CAZVSW010000231.1:0-2209 GCA_964630005.1 uncultured Ruminococcus sp.
CGGCAAATACCCGGTAGAAGCGGTACGCGCCATGGCAAAGATCGCCGAGCAGGCCGAAAACGACGTCAACTACGTCAAGCGCTTCCGCAATTCGGAATTTATTATCAAAAATCAGGTCGACGCGCTCTCTCACGCTTGTTGCGCGCTCGCCATCGATATCGACGCCAAGATCATCGTAGTTTGCACCCGCACCGGTTCTACCGCACGTATGGTATCGCGCTTCCGTCAGCCCAAGTTTATCGTCGGCATGACAACGGACATAAAGGTCTGGCGCAAGCTGGCGCTTTCCTGGGGCGTCATTCCCACGATCAGCGAAGAATTCCAGTCGGCAGACGTGCTCTTCTATCACGCGGTGCGAACCGCTAAGGATATCGGGCTTGCAGTTCCCGGCGACGTTATCGTCATTACCGGCGGTCAGACAAACGGCTGCTCCGGCAATTCCAGCTTAATTAAATTCGAAACCGTAAAATAAGCCTTGACATTCTTCAAAGTTTAATGTATAATATCAGGGCGGTTCTCATAGCAGAACCATCCCGAAAATTATATAGGGGTATAGCCAAGCGGTAAGGCAAGGGACTTTGACTCCCTCATCCGGTGGTTCGAGCCCACCTACCCCTGCCAGAAAAAACCTCGTCGATGACGAGGTTTTTTCAATGAAATTTGCCCTTCGGGCAAGTGAAATAGCTTCGCTATGAAATATTTGCTTCGCAAATGTGAAATGCGCTACGGTACATAAGGGCAAATCTCATTTCACATTTCGGTTTCAGCCGAAATATTTCACAATCCGCAGGATCATTTCACATCGAGCGCAGCGAGATATTTCATTAGTATATTACGAGGATTAAAAACCATCTGCCAAAAATGCAATTCCGTCTTTTTCGTAGCCGCATCACAAAAAACTCGTCATTGGCGAGTTTTAATTCACTTTACACGCGGGGCAAGTGCTTACGCGAAGCATTCGTCATACTTTTCGTTTTTGCGAAGCTCGTCATGAATATTCGGCGGAAGCATCTGGAGTTCTCTTTTCCAGAAGTCTTCGCCCAGCGGAGCGAGTTCGCCCTTTGCGATGCTCTTCAGATCTGATACCAGCGGAGCGGTATACTTATATTCTTCCCCATCGCAAATCCGCTGATACTCTTTGCAGTGGTCAAAGCCTTTGTCAAAATAATCGATTACGGTATCGATACTTTCATTATTCGCCGCTGCATAATGTGACATTACCATATATGCATGCCCGATCTCCCAGTGATATTTTCCGCATCTGCCGTCGGCAAAAACCGTTTCATACAGATTATTAACTGACATCAGCAGCTGTATGCCGTATCCCGATCCTGAAATTTCGGGTCTTGTGGCAACGGACTCAAAAACGGTAAATTTCAGCCGGGAAATGAGTGCCGTCAGGCTTTCTGCCCTATAGCGCGCTTTTTCTTCACCGACGGCTGATAATGGCAGCAACACTTCCTTGCAGATGGAAACAGCGGATTGAACGTTTGCAAGAGCCTTTGCTTTTTCATATTCGCCCATCCTCGAATAAATATGCATCAGTTGACATACGGCGACCTCATGATCTTCCGGCGAAGGATTCGATTTCAACATCTTTTCATAAACACGCATCGATTCTTGCCAATATACATTTTGTGTATTGTATTCGGCAGATTCTTCAATGATGCCCGTAGTGTCATTGAGGCGTCCTTCTTCTCCGTATTTATGATATCCCCAGCTAAAGAGCGCCTGAGCGAGTTTCAAGAGGATCTTCGGCTCATTCGGAAATTCTTCCGACGCCGTGCGTAACATGTCGATACACTCTTCCACATCTTCCGACAGACTTCCCTTAAACAATATGCGTCCTTGCTTGGCGAAAACATTATCTGCACGTTCGATAATGCTTTTGATCTTTTCTTCCCGGTCGTCGTGATACCCGAACAGCTCGTCGATCGAAATATGAAAATAATTTGCGATCGCGGGCATGAGCTCCACATCGGGATAACTTCCGCCCGATTCCCAGCGCGAAACAGCCTGAGCCGTTACACCGA
This sequence comes from uncultured Ruminococcus sp., assembly GCA_964630005.1. Lineage (GTDB taxonomy): Bacteria > Bacillota > Clostridia > Oscillospirales > CAG-382 > UBA1206. Next base: position 2,034 of record CAZVSW010000231.1, read on the forward strand.
GAGCCTCTGCCAGCGCTTCCTGCGTACGTTCGTCGCGGCGGCGCAGTTCGTGTATTTTTGTTCCTATATTAAGTTGCATAAAACTTTCTCCTTGAAAACTGTATTTCACCGGTGTGATCATATTATATCACATAGCGGTCAAAAAACAATTATCAAATAGTTGTTTGGTACTCAAC
>CAZVSW010000232.1:0-2187 GCA_964630005.1 uncultured Ruminococcus sp.
CAAATATCATTTAATATGGTTCAAAGTAAGAAAAATGAGATATGTTCAGTAATGACGATGTCTATGAGGATATCGGCGTGAAATTTTATGACGGAGCGAATAACCCTTCACTCTTTACCCCATCTGCAAAATGGAAGCATTCGACCTATGAGAACGGGACATGGACACCTGGTAACTGGTACTTGGATATTTGTGCCATGATTCACAGTCTAACCGCTTCCGGCAGATCTGCACGCGAAATCCTTGTTTCTCAGGATGTTGGCGATTTTCTCATGAATGACGGATGGGTGCTGGCAATGCTTGATAACCGCCGTGCCGAAATGGGGCAGATCGCTCCTGCAGAATTGACCGAATTTGTTTATCAGATCGGCTCTTTCAATTTCAAAGGACGAATTCTTCCTATCCTCGTTTCAAGCGGCACATATGAGGAAAACGGAACGGATACTCCGTATGTTCCGAATGGCACTGTTATTGTAACTGCTCCAAATGTCGGCCGTGGTCTGTATGGCGCAGTTACACAAATGGAAGATGACGGGAATTTCCATACCTACGCCGGCACTCGTGTTCCTCAGCACATTTTCACGAAGCGTCCGCCTACAAAGGAAACACAGCTTACCGCCCGTCCGTTGTTCGTGCCGAATCGTTCCAATCCTTGGCGCGTAGCTAAGAGCGTTCTCAGTAACTGAGAAATTGCGGAAAGGAGCAAGAATGATCAGACTGATTTCCGGCTCAACAAGAGTCGGCAACAAAACCTTTTCGCCGGATAACGGCGCATTTGATGCAGGAAAAGAAAGCGAATCTTACATCGTATCGCGTGGCGTTGCGGAATATGTGTGTGAAAGCGCGCCTGCGCCTGTTGCAACGGTGAATACAGACGAGGAAAGTATTTCTCCGAGCGTCAACACGTCTGAAACCTACGAAGCTTCTGGCGGCGTTTTAGACGGCTCTGCGGATATTCCCGAAATTAACATCGGAATGAGTGCACAGGAGCTTCGAGAGATAGGTAAAGCAATCGGGATAAAATTTGGGATCGGAACTACCAAGGAGGAAATGGTCAGAGTCCTGAAGGAACATTATGGTATTGCCGATAATGGCGAAGAGGCTCCCGATCTCTCCGCTGAAACCCCCATAGTATGACATTCAAAGAGATGGTTGCCGCAGACAACAAGAGTGTATTCCTCAACTTGAAGGAGTTTGCGGACTTACACAATATCGTGTATGACGGTCAGACCTACTTTAAGATTCCCGTTTTGCTTACCAAAGTGAAACAATCAGAACATCCTGTTTTTGCCGGGAATAATGTAGAGGGACTTTTCCTTGTTTCAGCTGTTGCACATATTGATCTGAAAGACATGGACGGAGTAATACCCGAAAAAGGTCAGAAGATCGAAATTGATGATGGCATGGCTCTCGGGCATCCATTCTATCGAAAGTACAGAGTAGTTACCAGCGATTGCGAAATGGGGATGATTGTCTTGGAATTGGAGGCATACGATGAGTAATATTTACAGCATGAGCCGTGCGGATATCAAGAGCGGAATCGGTGTGTTTCTTGTTGACGATGTTGGAGACGAGAGCATTGACAGGGCAACGAAATTGCTCGCAGGTATTCCACACGCAGCAGATAAAGCAATCGGCTCAGCAATAAAAAGAGCGGCGACAAGCGGTGAGGCCTATGCCGCTAAAGCTGTAAGGAATGAATACTATATCGGTGCTTCGGACTTCAAAGCATACACCAAATCAAAACGGCACATCATCACGCAAAACGGAAGCACGACAGTGGATATTGAATTCAAGGGGTTTCACATTCCTCTGTTGAAATTCGATACCAAAGTCGATAAAGACGGGCGTGTTTCTGCGAGGGTAAAGCGATCTTCCGCCAAAACCGTGTTTGAAAATGTATTCAAGCAGACCGTTGGAACGCACGGACACGAAGGTGTTTTTGAAAGGTTGACAGAAAAGCGTTTGCCTATTGAAGAAAAACTCGGACCGTCAACACCACAGATGATGAGCTATAACGATGACTTGTCGCAAGACATCGGCGATAAAGTAAGAGATGTTTTCGATCAGCGACTTGAACACGAAATCAGCGCAATACTGAACGGATGGAGGCATTGAGATGAGATTGAGTATGTTGGAGGCGCTTAAAGCCTTCTGCGAAAGTCAAGTGTCGCTTATTATGCTTCC
>CAZVSW010000233.1:0-2186 GCA_964630005.1 uncultured Ruminococcus sp.
CATAGACAAAGATAATGTTTCTTTCAAGGAGATAAAAGAATCTCTTCACCTCGATAGATCTCACAAGCATACTTTCCGATTATCCGCAGGTCGTAACATTCGGCGGACATCTCCACTTCCCGCTTAACGACGAAAGAACAATCATGCAGAAGACATTTACATCTATAGGATGCGGCTCTGTTTATTATATGGCTATCGAAAACGGCGGATATGAAAACATGTCAAGCGTAACTGTTATGAAAGACAGTTATCAGGTATCTTCCGGACACCTTGTTCAGATAGATAAAAACGGAAATATGCGCGTTATAAGACTTGATTTTACAAACGCAGCAGTTATAAAAGATCCCTTCGTTATCTCTACTCCCGACGCTTCCGGCTCTCACCTTACAAAGTATACCAATGAGCGCGGAAACAGCACAAACAACAAAGCGCCTGTTATGGCTGCCGACGCAATAACGATCGATGATAATTCTGATACAGAGGACGAAATCGTTCTTGCAACGCTCAAATTCAAATCCGGCACAGATGACGACTTCGTTCATCACTATGTCATAACAGTTGAACAGGAAGGCTCTACCGACAAACCTACCACATTCAAAATACTCACAGACTTCTACCGCCATGCAAAAGTAGAAGATATGAAGAAAGAATGGACACTTGACTTCGGCATGAACTTTACACGCGGAGCAAAGTACACAATAAAGCTCACCGCCTACGATTCCTGGGACGCCGCAAGCAACACGCTTGTCTATGAATACACACCAAAACTTGACATGGAAAACGTAAAAATTCCGGATGTCTATGCTGATATCGATCTCAATAACGGAACGATCACCGATGCAAAAGGCAAACTTACAATAGAAAATGTCGGTGCAATCATCGAAAATTCTGAAGTCTCTTTCAGCGGAAAGACAAAAACACTTCCTACTCTGAATATAAAAGAGGCAGGACAGTATGTAAAACTCACTTTCGGTGAATATGATACCGCTTCCAAATTTACGTCCATGGTCCAGAAAGATTTCGCAATCGAAGTTCTGTATGTAAACCGTTCCAAGAGCGGAACGCAGGGCATCGTCAGCGGATACGGAAAATACGGTCTCGGTTTCTATGAAACAAACGGAACTCCCGCATTCCAGGCTCATATGAAAGGCTCCTTCCAGACGCTCGTAGCAAACGATAAGCCTTCCGCGGACGAATATGTACACGTTATAGCGACATATGCAAAATCCTCCGCGCTTATCACAATCTATGTCAACGGTAATCCCACAACAATGCAGGTCGGCGGTTTGTTCCGTTCCTAGGAAACAAACTTCAATATTCTCTGCATAGGCGCGAACAGCAACGATACCGATGTGGATTCTTTCGCAAGCGATCTTTCGATCGCCGATATAAAAATCTACAACAGCAAAATAACGCTCGCACAGGCAAAGACAATCTACAACAACGTTGTTGATAGCTTTTCATAATTGTAAATAATATAAAACACCACGGCTTGCGCCGTGGTGTTTTTTGTGTGCACAAGAAGTTGGGGCTGTTATCTTAAAAAATTAATCAATCTATGCCCCTTTAAATTTCTCTGCTATCTAATATAAAGACTAACTCAAATGCTTTGCATTTGAGAGGCCATCGTCCCACACCCTAATTAAAGAAACGCATACCGTAAAATATAAGCGATCTATGCTCTTTTGAGTCTTTTCAATTCTTTCTGTCTAAGTCTAACTCAACGCTTCGCGTTTACGGAGCTATTTCGAGAAAAGCTCCTTGAAAATCCGCAAAAGCTTTCACAAAATACATTGGTATGAAGTTCGATGTAAAGTTCTTTGGCGTACCTTTCTTTTAAGAAAGGTACGCAGGGATTTTGTCCTTTATCAATTTGTACTCGTAGTTAACATCTCCGGATTTAAAATGAACTTCAATATCATAACTGTAATCAATATTTTCGAATTTGCCGGTATGGTAGTCATCAAGGCATACAGATGAACGCATAAATTCTTCTATCTCGTTCCGGTCTTCTATCTTGATAACACTGTTTGCGTAATGAACATCTATTCTTTCCACATTCTCTGCAATTTCCGATAACGAAGCAGGAAATTTGCATCCAGCGCTTTGCAGAAGAGATATAGTTTCGTGCATATCCTCTGTAATAGAGATATAAGTATTAAAAAAGCGATATGATTTGTACATTG
>CAZVSW010000234.1:0-2178 GCA_964630005.1 uncultured Ruminococcus sp.
GACATATAATCCCTCAGCTCTATCCACGTTCCGTAATCCTTGCGCGGTTTTTTGCCGCCTCTGCCAATCGAAATGATCGACTTAGCATATTCGGGATCGGCTTTCAGCTTAGATGCAAAATCGGCGTCAAACTCCTCAGCCCACTCAAGAAGAAGCTCAAACACATAGTCGGACGTAAACTTTGAAACGATGTTTTTCGAAACATCTCCGAGCTTTTCAATATCAAACAGACAGCCCGAATTACTCATTTTCTTTATATTGAACGGGAAATCGGTATAGGGCTTTTCGGGATTCTGCGCGTGCCACTCCTCGTAATTGGAATTAAGAAGCGTCATTACATATTCGATAACGCATTCGGGAGCATATCCAAGCCGCTTATAATCATTCATATTAGCGCCCATATCGCGCTTTGAAAGCTTTTTCTTTGTACCGTCGTCGCAAAGCTTCATGAGCTGAGCTATATGCATATATTTAGGCGCTTTGAAGCCGAGATACCTGAAAAGCATAAGATGGGTAGCCAGGCTCGGCAACCACTCCTCGCCGCGTATGACATGAGTCGTACGCATCAGGTGGTCGTCAACAGCATGGGCAAAATGATATGTCGGTATACCGTCCGATTTAAGGACGACGACGTCCTCATCGCACTCAGGTATCTCCAGATCGCCTCGTATGAGATCGGTGACCTTGATACGCTTTGACGGATCGCCGTCGGCAATTGCAAACAGCGCAAAGGCATGTCCTGCGGCGAGCTCGGCTTCGACCTGCTCGATGGTGAACTCGCGGCGCTTCAGCATGGCTTCATGGCGGGCTGCCGCTTCCTTTTCCCAATCCGTGTTTTTGATCTCGCTCTTTTTATCAGCCGCTTTTATGGCGTCAAGCTGCTCATCGGTGGAAAAAACAGGATATGCTCTTCCCTCCAAGACAAGCTTTTTTGCATAGACATGATATATAGAAGCGCGGAGGCTCTGCTTATACGGACCGTAATCGCCTTTATCTCCGCCGGTAACAGCGCCTTCGTCAAAACGCACGCCATAATGCGCCAGCGTTTCGATAAGCGCGTCAGCCGCACCTTCCACCTCGCGCTGAGCGTCGGTGTCTTCTATTCTGAGATAAAACACGCCGCCCGACTGATGAGCGAGACGCTCGCCGACGGTAGTCGGAAAAAGTCCGCCGAAATGCACATAGCCCGTAGGGCTGGGTGCAAAACGGGTCACCTTTGCTCCTTCGGGAAGGTTACGCGGAGGATATTTTTTTTCCATATCCTCAGGGGTCTCGTGTACGTCGGGAAACAAGAGCTCTGCTAATCTATTATAATCCATATATTATTTACCTCTCTTATCTTAATCTACTATAGTGCCAAACGGCATGAGCGAAAGCTTGGCGACCTTGAACCATTGAATGCCGACCGGAATTCCGATAAGCGTGACGCACCACAAAATGCCGATCACCAAGCTCAGGAGCGCAAACAGCAAACCAAAAGTACATGCCCAAAGTATATTGAAGCAACCTCTGACAACGCCCATGTTATATATAACATTTGTTCCGAGCGGAAGCATCACAAGACGGGCCATTTTAAAGCACTGTATACCGAGCGGGATTCCAATTATAGTACAGCAAAGGATCAGACCCGAAACAGCCCAGGATACCGCAAGTTCAAAGCCCCCGAATATAAACCAAAGAAGGTTTACAAGCAATTTCAAAAGCGTTCATCTCCGTTTGAAAATAGTTTTCTTAATGAATAAGTATATCACAAATCTCACACCATTGCAATACAAAAAACATAGAAAAAGCACCGCCTCAGATAAGAATTTCACTTATCTGAGGCGGTTTTGGATTATTTATTTAAAACAGCATAGGTGGTCGGCATTTCAAGCGGATGCCAATCGGTGGTTAAGACATGTCTGTCTATAAGCACAGACGCAGGGGCGCATACTGCATTCGCAAACCTGTTCATCGCGGCAATTCCCGCCACCTGATCCTGCAGGTGCTTTGGTGTATGCGAACCGAGAATACGCGCAGTAGTCTTATCCAGTTCCCTAACGAGCTCGGCGAGCTCGCCTGTGACGAAACTCTTAACCACGCTCACTATCGCGTCGTACTGCGAAGACATATAGACCAGTACGGTTGTGCGGTAACCATTGTTTTCTTTGATAACATAACCTTTTTTGATCATTTCGG
>CAZVSW010000235.1:0-2174 GCA_964630005.1 uncultured Ruminococcus sp.
AAATCGCGGAGGCGCGGATTTTTCGGATTGGCGAAAAATTCTTCCGGAGTATTTTCTTCGAGTATGAGACCGCCGTCCATGAATAGGACACGGCTGGCGACTTCGCGCGCAAAGCCCATTTCGTGCGTTACGACGACCATGGTCATGCCGATCCCGGCAAGCTCTTTCATAACTTCGAGCACCTCGCCGACCATTTCGGGGTCAAGCGCCGAGGTAGGCTCGTCGAACAGCATTACGTCGGGCTTCATGGCAAGCGACCGCACAATGGCGATACGCTGTTTCTGACCGCCCGAAAGCTGCGCCGGATAAGCGTCCGCCTTGTCGGCAAGACCGACGCGGTTCAGCAGTCTTAGCGCCTCTTCGCCCGCTTCGCTTTGCGACATGATGCCGAGCTTGACGGGGGCAAGAGTGATGTTTTCAAAAACGGATTTGTGCGGGAAAAGGTTGAAATGCTGAAAAACCATGCCCATTTTGCGTCTGATAAGGTTTATATCCGTCTTTTTGTCGTTGACCATGACGTTTTCAAACCATACCTCGCCGGAGGTAGGCACTTCAAGCATATTCAGACAGCGGAGAAAGGTGGATTTGCCGCTTCCCGACGGACCGATTATGACGATCTTTTCGCCTTTTTCGATCTTGTGGTCAATGCCGCGAAGAACCTTCACTTCACCGTTGTTAAAATCCTTGCAGAGTTTTTTAACTTCTATCACTTTTCTTGAGCCTCCTCTCGACCATCGAAAGCAGCTTGGTCAGACCGAGCACTATCACCAGATATATCGCCGCCACAAGCAGTATGGGGTTGAAGGCGTCGTATGTCTGAGTCTGGATAATGTTGCCCATTTTGGTGAGGTCGCGAACCGAAACATAGCCGGCTATCGACGTTTCCTTTAAAAGCGCTATCATTTCGTTTCCGATTGCGGGAAGTATGTTTTTGATCGCCTGCGGCAGTATGATGGTTATCATTGTCTGCGCGGAGGAAAGACCGAGCGATCTGCCCGCCTCCTCCTGACCGCGGTCGATGGACATTATGCCGCTTCGGATAACTTCGGCGGTATATGCGCCGGAGTTTATGCCGAAGGTAAGTATTGCCACCCAAAGACCTTCCTTGGCGGATGCGAAAACGATGAAGAACATTATGAGGAGCTGGACGGTTACGGGAGTTCCGCGGATAAGCGCGAGGTATATGTTGCAGATAACGTCAAGCGCCTTGAATTTTTTGTTGTGTGCCGCGGCGTACTTGCATATCGCGACGACAGTGCCGAGCAGAAGACCGATGACAAGCGCCCCCAACGTGATAAGCAGGGTATTACCGAGACCGGTGAAGATGAACTTCCAATAGCCGGTTTCGATAAAGGTTTCATGAAGCTTGTCGAACCAGTCGGTTAAAAAGCCAAACATTATTTATCGTATTCAAGACCGTACTTGTCAAAGATTTCATAAAGCTTGCCGCTTTCGGTGAGCTGCTTAAGTACGGTGTCTACAGCTTCGAGAAGCTCCTTGTTTTCTTTTGCGATTGCGATGGCATAGTTTTCCTTGGTGAGCGGCTCGTCGAGGAGCTTATATTTACCTTCACCTGCTTCAACATGCTTGGAAGCGGGGACGAGGTCGATAACGACTGCGTCGACCTTGCCGCCTTCGAGAGCGAGGCAGGCAGCTGCGCCGTTGTCGTAGGAGTTATATTTGATGCCGTTTTCCTGGCAGTAGCTCTGACCGGTAGTGCCCTTCTGAACGCCTACGGTAAGATTTTTGATGTCGTCAGCGCCTTTGATCGAGGTGTTTTCGGAAAGGACGATGATTGCCTGGCTTGCCTTATAGTAGTCGGACGAAAAATCGACGTTCTTACGTCTCTTGTCGTCGGCGGTGATGCCGGCTACGCCGAGGTCGAACTTGCCGGTCTGTACGCCGGGAACGATGGAGTCGAAGTCAACGTCCTTGATTTCGAGCTTGACGCCGAGATATTCTGCGATAGCTTCTGCGATCTCAACGTCAACGCCGGTGATCTTGCCGTCAGTGCCGAGAACCTCAAAGGGCTCGAAGCCGCTGGTGGTAGCCATTACGATAACGCCGGACTTTTTGATGTCGTCAATTGTTTTTTCGCTTTTGCCGCAGGAGCAAAGCATAACGGGCAGCACCATGAGCACTGCGATAAGGATAATGAGTGATCTTTTCATGAT
>CAZVSW010000236.1:0-2170 GCA_964630005.1 uncultured Ruminococcus sp.
ACGCGTTGGTTATTGCGAAGCGGAAAACGATGTTTTACAGTACCAAGGACAGTCATACGACGTTATCGGAATGGAGGAAGCGACACATTTTACATTCTTTCAATTTCAGTGCCTTACAGAATGTAACAGGATCTCGGGAATGATCGGGACACAATTCAAGCCGAGAATGTATCTGACCTGCAATCCCGGCGGCGTGGGAAACGACTGGGTCAAACGTCTATTCGTTGACAGAGTATACAAGCCATCGGAAAACCCCGAAAATTATCTGTTTATAAAAAGCCTTGTATACGACAACGACTATCTTATGACGCACGACCCCGACTACGTTAAAGCGCTTGAAGCACTCCCAGAAGTCCGGCGCAAAGCAATGCTTTACGGCGATTGGAACGCGTTTGAAGGGGCTTTCTTCCCCGAATTCGACGAGGAGAAGCACATTTCGGAGGAATTCGACATACCTGACAGCTGGATACGCTTTCGCGCTCTCGACTACGGTCTTGATATGACTGCATGTTTATGGCTGGCTCTATCGCCGGACAAAAGAATTTTTGTCTACCGTGAGCTATATAAAAGCGGTCTTATAATATCCGAAGCTGCAAAGCAGATCGTACAACTGACAGGCAGCGGCGAACGAATACGGTATACGGTAGCCAGTCCCGATCTTTGGAATCGCCGTCAGGATACCGGAAAAAGCGGATTTGACATTATGTGCGACGCAGGACTCAAGGGGCTGAGAAGAGCCGATAATTCACGCGTTGCCGGATGGCGCGCTGTAAGAGAGTATCTAAACGGAGGAACTGCCGCCGAGCCAAAGCTTACCATCTTCAGATGCTGCCCGAATCTGATACGCACGCTTCCTCAGCTTCGTTTCGACAACCATGTACGTGAAGACGCCGCCGACAGTCCACACGAAATCACCCACGCGCCCGAAGCGCTCAGATATGGGCTTATGTCGCGTATGCCCAGATCAGAGATCAAGCCCGGAAGATTTTCGTCAAAGGTATGGAGCTTTGACGTTCCAAAAGACGACGGGTACGATCAATTTATCAACTTATAAAGGAGAAAAAGTGAAACCAAAAGAACATTTCACAGAAGAATGGGAGCTTTATAATAAAGGGAAGGAATATAACTATTCCATTGATCTTTACAACAAAGTAGCGACCAACGAACGTTTTTATCGCGGTGAACAATGGAGCGGTATCAATTCGAACGGGTTGCCGAAGCCGACCTTCAACATCTTCAAACGTATCATCAATTACTATACGTCGAATCTTCTGTCAAGCTCGGTAAGCATGAGATTCAGCTATTCGTCTCCGTTTGGCGTTAATAACAGCATCAGCGTCGAAGAGGCTGCTACGTGCACCGATCTTTTGAACGGCATATGTCAGATGAGGTGGGAAAAGCTTAAGATCGATTCCCTGTTACTGGATGCACTGACAGACGGCGCAATCAGCGGCGACGCGGTGGCATACACGTACTGGGACAAAAGCATTAAGACCGGTCAGAGGTTTTCCGGCGATTTCAGAACGATCCTGCTCGACAATACAAATGTGTTTTTCGGCGATCCAAACTGCCGCGATCCTCAAAAGCAGCCATACATTCTGATCTCTATGCGTGAAAACGTTGAAGAGCTTAAAAGAGCAGCGCGTGCCTCCGGGCTTTCGGAAGCGGCGATTCAGCTCATAGTACCCGACAACGACAACATATGCGAAAGCGGAGACTTTTCAAAAAAAGAACTCTCCGGCACGAAGTGCATTTCCCTCATCAAGCTCTGGAAGGGCGAAAACGGACACATATTTTTCAGAAAATCTGTCCGCGGTACAGTAATCTCGGACACCACCGACACCGGGCTGACGCTATATCCCATCAGCGTTTTTAACTGGACAAAGGTCAAAAATTCATGGCACGGCGAAGCCGTGGCTACCGGACTTATTGAAAATCAGATATTCATCAACAAGGGCTATGCCATGGTAATGAAGCACATGATGGATACGGCTTTTTCAAAAATAATCTACGACGGAACGCTGATCGACGAATGGTCAAACAAGGTCGGCGAAGCCATAAAGGTAGACGGTCCGGTCGGCGATGTTGCCAAAGTCATATCCCCCGGAGCTATGCAGTCGGGCATGTTGGATGCGCTTCAATTAGCAATACAAAACACCAAGGAATGTCT
>CAZVSW010000237.1:0-2130 GCA_964630005.1 uncultured Ruminococcus sp.
TTTCTGCTTCGCCGCTTCGATCATTCTTGTAAACGACGGTCTGTCGAAGCTCGTGCCGGAATATCCGTCGTCCGAAAACTCGTCTGCAAGCACCATATCCGGCTTGTTTTTAAGGTAATCGCTGATGAGCGACCGCTGATTGGCTATGGAATCGCTCTCGTTTTTATCCCCATCCTCACGGGACAGGCGCAGATACGCCGCTACTCTTGTAATTGCCATTTTTTCTCTCCTCTCTTGTCGTTTTGCATCTTAATTTTGTGTGATGATATTACCGTGCTACTTATGATATGTCAATACTTCTACCGCTATAAAACGCAGAAACACAGGGATATTGTCCGTAATAAAGTAGGACTGCATTTCTCATTTATTTCACTTATGATTGTGTAATCATATTCGTAGATTCACTTCATTTATATATGTATATAGGGAGGCTACTCGCCTCCCTGTCATTTAAATCTTCTCTGTGAAATCGAGCGATATCCAACGCCTCACGAACGGAAGCGGCATTCTCAGGAAAAGAACGCCTTACATGCAAGATACATCATATAAATATCGCTCTTTGCGGCAAGCTCCACCGGAGAATGCATACAAAGAATCGGAACGCCGCAGTCAATAACGGGCATACTCATAGCGGCGATCTCGCTCGCGACCGTACCTGCACCGCCCTGATCGACCTTACCGTATTCTCCGGTCTGCCAGACAACTCCGTGGGAATCAAAAATGCGTGTGATCTTGCTCACCAGCTCGGCAGAAGCGTCGTTACATCCCGACTTGCCGCGCGCTCCGGTATACTTGACAACAGCTACGCCGCTGTTAATATAAGCGGAATTGCGCGCCTCATAGGCGTCGGCAAAGCACGGGTCAAATGCGCCGCCGACATCGGCAGAAAGACAAATAGAGTTTTCTATACAGCGTATATAGTCCGCGCCGGTCTTAGCGCAAAGCTTTTTCAAGAAAAATTCGACACTGCGGCTTGCCATGCCGGTTATGCCGATACTGCCTATCTCTTCTTTATCCGCAAAGACGACCACGCACGTTCTGTCGCTGTCGTCAGAATCAAGCAGAGCAGTAAACGCAGGATAAGCGCAGATGCGGTCATCCTGTCCGTAAGCCGCGATCATGCTACGGTCAAAACCCACGTCTCGCGAATGCTGTGCGGGAGTGGCGCAAAGCTCTGCCGTTATGAAATCACGCTCGGTGATCCCATATTTCTCATTAAGAAGGCGCAGTATATTATACTTAACGCTTCCCTTCTCGTCGTCAAACGGTATTGAACCATTAATAATATTGAGCGATTCGCCCGGGATAGCCTCACCCAGCTTTTTTTCGATCTGATCTTTAGCAATATGCGGCATAAGATCGGATATCATAAATACCGGGTCATCATCATCTTCGCCTATGCATATATCGATTTTTTCGCCGTCCTCACGGTAGATAACGCCGTGCAGTGAAAGCGGCATTGAGGTCCACTGATATTTCTTTATGCCGCCGTAATAATGGGTCTTGAAATAAGATATGCCGTCTTTTTCATAAAGCGGAAGCTGTTTGAGGTCAAGCCGCGGAGAATCTGTATGCGCAACGATCATGCGCACTCCGTTTTCCAGACTTCCGCTGCCGATACGAGCGTAAAAAGCGGACTTATTGTTATTTACATAATATATTTTTTCTCCGCTTATAACGTCGCAGGTGGAAAGCGGCATAAAGCCGTTACTTTCAGCCATATTCTTTGAATATTCGACCGCTTCGCGCTCTGTCTTGGCGTTATCAATAAAATCCTTGTATCCTTCGCAGTACTCAAAAGCCTTCAGGCGCAGTTCTTCGTCGCCCTTTACGGGAATTTCTCTTTCATAACCGAGTTCTTTTTCTGTCATTTTCTATCTCCTTCAAGAATTTCACGATATTTTATTCGTGCTGTGAGCACTTTTTTTACATAATCAGACGTTTCTTTATATGGAATAGCCTTTAGCGTAACTCCGTCGTCGGAATAGCGGCTGTCGGCAAGCCAGCTTCTTACCTTTCCCATCCCTGCGTTATACGCCGCAATAGCTGTGTCTTCGTTTCCGAAATAGCGAATCAGATACGATATATAATACGTGCCGTAGCGTATTGAAACAGCGGGATCGCTGATCG
>CAZVSW010000238.1:0-2129 GCA_964630005.1 uncultured Ruminococcus sp.
TTCGTTTGATTCGGCAAGCACGAGCAGATCGTCTGTATTCAAGATGTCGCTCTTTTTTACGTATGAAAAACGGGAATGAGGAGCGTCAAAAAACTCATCAAAGCCGCGGAGAAGCGGATGCTCCGGAATAAGCGTGTGGTGGCGGAAGATTCCCGAGGTTTTCACCGCAAGGGGATGTTTTTCTATTTTATGATTGTGGTACAGCCCTGCAAAAGCGCCCCAGCAGACATAAAGCGTTGAATATACATTGGCGTTTGTCCAATCAATTATTTCGCAAAGCTCGTTCCAATACGATACTTCCTGAAACTCCATGAATTCCACCGGTGCGCCGGTTATAATAAAACCGTCGAATTTGACGTTTCTGACTTCTCCGAAGGTTTTGTAAAACGATTCAAGATGGCTTTTATCGGTGTTTTTCGAAGTGTATGTCTCTGTTGTGAGAAGTGTAATATCGATTTGCAGCGGCGTGTTTGAAAGCAGGCGTATCAGCTGAGTTTCGGTGACTATTTTTGTAGGCATCAGGTTGAGAATGCCGATCTTAAGAGGTCGTATGTCCTGTGTGTCAGCCCGCGCGGTGTCCATTACGAATATATTTTCTTTTTCAAGTATCTCTGCTGCGGGCAGCGCCCGTGGTATTTTTATCGGCATCTATTACTCCAGTGCTTCAAGATAATATTATTGTTTATTATATCACCTTGAGTCTTCTTTTTCAATACCAATTTCATGTTTTTGTTAAAAAAGCGATTGCATTGGAAAGAATAAAGTGGTATAATAGGTAAACAGCAGATGTAAAGACAACGCAGGCGTTTTCTCCCTTTAAACATCTCTTTTGTTAAGAGGTGCACTGCGGCTTGGAATTCATTGTGGTTTTTCGATAGGGAATTACAATGAATGGGACGAAGCCACAGTTTAATAACGCTCCGCGTACGCTTGCAGGATTGAATTCCTTTGTATGATAAAGAGGTTTTCCGAATGAACACTAAAATATATAAAATATCCGAAACACAGCCCGATGAAGCACTGCTTTCGGAATGCGCTGAAATAATAAAAAACGGAGGTCTGGTGGCTTTTCCGACAGAAACGGTTTACGGTCTTGGCGCCAACGCACTTGATGACGCGGCTTGCGCAAGAATATACGAAGCGAAGATGAGACCTCAGGATAAAGCACTGCTTTGTCATGTTTGCGGTATTGAAATGGCCGAGAAAATCGCCGTTCTGGACGATAGAGCGCGCAAGCTGATCAGCCGGTTTACCCCCGGACCCGTCACCGTAATCGTTCACAAAAAGCCGTGTGTGGGAAAGGTCGTTTCCGCAGGTATGGATACGGTGGGATTAAGGTTTCCCTCCAATTTGATCTCTATGAAGCTTATCGAGCTTGCGGGCGTCCCGATTGCTGCGCCGAGCGCCAACATTTCATCGTTTCCGCCCCCGACCGACGGAAAACAAACCATAGAAAATTTAAACGGACGTGTCGATGCAATTATTGACGGCGGAGCGACCTCTGTCGGCGTCGAATCGACGATAGTATCTCTCGTAGGTGATGTAAAAATTCTGAGACACGGCGCTGTCAGTGACGACAAGATTATGGAGGCGCTTGGATTATGAAGATAATAGGACTTTGCGGCAGAAGCGGAAGCGGAAAATCCACCGCTTCAAAGGCTTTTATCCGTTATGGCTGTGATATAATAAACGCCGACGAAGTGTCACGCGCTGTTATGGGAGCGGGATCGGAATGCCTTGCCGAATTGGCGTCTCACTTCGGAAACGATATCCTCCTCGCCGACGGCGCTCTTGACAGAAAACTGCTTGCAAGCCGCGCTTTTTCCGACGGAGAAAAAGCAAAGCTTCTTAATGCCGTTACACATAAGTATATAGTTAAAGAAATTGAAAAACGTATAAGCTCTTCTTCAGCCGAAAGCGTTGTGCTCGACGCTCCGCTTCTTTTCGAAGCCGGACTTCAGGAAAAATGCGACGCTGTCATCGGGGTTATTGCGCCGGATTATATTTGCATTGAGCGCGCGGCAAAAAGAGACGGTATTACCGAAGAAGAGGCTCAGAAGAGGCTTTCTCATCAGCGCGGAAACGATTTTCTCCTTACTTATTGCACCCATATTATAAATAATTCGGGT
>CAZVSW010000239.1:0-2083 GCA_964630005.1 uncultured Ruminococcus sp.
GTCGACCGGTTCGCCGGACATGGCGTCGCGTATTGCATACACATATTCGCTGTCGTCCTGTATCGGCGATTCGCCTTCGCTGTACGAATCGATAAGCTCTTGCAGAGATTCGTCGAGGTATTTCTTTTCCGCATTAAGCTGCCCCATAAAGATGGCCACATCGCCCTCCTTATAAACATGCGCCGCAACGGGATAGAAATTCGCCACCGTGATATCGGGGATATCCGACGCGCGGTAAACCCCGGAAGTAAATTCCGTATCATCGCAGATGAATCTGAGCGGGTCTTCGAACAGGATCGTACGATAACGATTGTCTTTATCATACTGACAGTAAAGCTCACCCTGAGTGACAGGCATCAGGCCGTTATTGCACGGAACATATTCCACACCGGTCTTGGGATTGACAAACTTATCAAAATCGACCGAATCACTTGTTTCGTATACGACAGGGAGCTTACTGCACGACACGAGCATACAAGCGGCGAGCAAAAGCGATATAAACGATAATAATTTTTTCATAAAAGCACCTAATAGCCAATACTTCCGAGACTGTCGTCATCGGTAACCCAATCCGCAACGTTATATACCGTAAAATCATTTTCATTTTCACGGACGATAACGCGTGCAATGCCCGCATTTATGACAAGCTTTTTGCACATCTGACAGCTGCAGACATTCGGAACGACCTCTCCGCTAAGCGGGTCTGTGCAGACAAGATACAGATCGGAACCGAGCATCGTCTCGCGCGGAGCGGCAATTATGGCGTTTGCTTCCGCATGGACGGAACGGCAAAGCTCATATCGTTCACCGCGCGGGATATTCATATGTTCCCTTTGGCAATAGCCCATATCGCTGCAATTTTGCCGCCCTCTCGGAGCGCCGTTATAGCCGGTCGAAACGATCGTATCGTTTTTTACAATGATACAGCCGAATTTGCGGCGAATACAGGTTCCGCGCTTCGCAACAGTCTGAGCAATGTCAAGATAATAGTTGGTTTTGCTTATCCTTTCCATGACGGAATCTGCCTTTCAAGTAAATCAGAGTGAAGAAGCGAGCTCTTTGATATATGCCTTAAGTGCGTCGCCCGTTTCGGGATGTTTGAGCCCGAGATCGATATTGGCCTGAAGGAAACCGAACTTACTGCCTATATCGTAACGCGTTCCTTCGAATTCGCACGCGGTCATACCGCTTGTGACTGCAAGCTCGCGCATTGCGTCGGTCAGCTGAATCTCGCCGCCTGCGCCGGGAGCAGTATGGTCGAGTATGTCAAAAATGTCCGGCGTAAGAAGAACTCTGCCCAAAATTGAAAGAAGTGAAAAAATCTTGTCCTTAGAGGGCTTTTCGATCATATCGGAGACATGATAAACATTATCATGCATAGGCTCGACCTTAAGCGAGCAATATTTTACTATCTGTTCTTCGGTAACGCGCTTAACGCCGACAACCGGAAGATTATGCTGTTCATATATATCAACGAGCTGCTTTGCAACGGGCGTTTTTGAAATGATGACGTCGTCGCCGTAAAGAACCACAAAAGGATCGTCTCCGACAAAAGAGCGCGCGCAGTTGACGGCGTGTCCGAGACCCTTTGCCTCCTTCTGACGGATAAACGAAATATTCGCGATATTTGCGATGTCCTTAAGTTCACTCAGTATCTGTGTCTTTCCGCCCTTTTCGAGACGTTCATAATATTCCAGATTGTGGTCAAAGTGGTTCTCCATTGCCTCTTTACCGCGTCCGGTAATGATAAGGATATCTGTAATTCCGGCGGCGACAGCCTCTTCAACAAGATATTGAATCGCAGGCTTATCGACAAGCGGGAGCATTTCCTTGGGAACACTTTTAGAAATTGGCAGCATACGCGTACCGAGACCGGCAGCGGGAATAACGGCTTTTGTAACTTTCATAGCAGTAAAAATACCTTCTTTATATGATTGCTGAATTGATACCAATATAGTTCTATTGTAATCGTGATTAATTATACTCTGCGACGCCGCTCTTGTCAAGACAAACAGGCCGTCAAGGGCTTCAAAAATATAAAAAGTTAACATTTTCCTGCATAAGTTACTCTGCTTGGGTGTTG
>CAZVSW010000240.1:0-2076 GCA_964630005.1 uncultured Ruminococcus sp.
ATGCGATAAATTTTAATAAAGGTGGCGTATCAAGTGATCAATATCCGTTCCGTATCAGATCTTCGCAATTATACCGATGCCCTTAAGGACATAGCACCCGGAAGCCCTGTTTTCCTTACCAAAAACGGCAGGGGAAAATATGTCGTCATGCTCATCGACGACTATGAAAAGCTTATCGGCTCTTCCCGCCCGGTTGCCGAGTCTGCCGCAGAACAAGCTCTGCCCGTGCCCGAAGCACCTGCAAGCGAACCCGCTCAGCAATCAGCAGAGCCTGCACCCGTCGAAGAGGTCGTTTCTCTTTCTGTCGACGATGTGCTTTCTGCACTCGGCGTTGAGTGATCATCACTCATCACTGCAACATCTGAAATATTTTCTGAAAGGAAAAACAACATGAAAAAAGCTTTAGCAACTATCATAGCTTTATTGCTTGTCGGCTCTACCGCTCTTGCGGCATGTAACGACGAAAAAGACGATTCATCGTCTCAGCCTGCCGAATCCGAAAGCAGCGTTTCAAGCGTTTCCGAGGAAACGTCAAAAAGCGACAGTCCTTGGGTCGACGATATCATAGGATATCTCGGCGAAGGCAAATGGGGCAGAGAGATGCCCGAATTCACATGGGATAAGGACACATTCACGGTCCTCGTTTACGGCAACAGCAAACAGACCACATATTACTCAGAAGAAATCGAACCGTATCTTTACGAAACCACCGACTCCATAATTAACGAAGCAGTCGAGCACCGCAACCGCGCTATCGAAGAAAAATACGGCATAACGATCGAAGCTCGCGTAGTCGATGATGTATATCAGGCGCTTCTGACCGAGCTTCAGGCCCCCTCTGCCGACAATGCCGACGCAGCCATGCCTTTCCTGCCCTCGTGCACCACACTTGCGCAAGGCGGCTATTTATATGATCTCCGTTCCTTTGAAGCGGACGGATATATCGATCTTTCCATGCCTTGGTGGGATTCCAACGCTACCGAATCCTTCTCTATCGCCGATCAGGTATATTTCTCTGTCAGCGACATGTCGATCATGCAAAAGATCACCTCTTTCTGCATCATGTTCAACAAGGATCTGATAAAGGAAAAATATCCCAATATCAACCTCTATGACGAAGTAAACAACAAGACCTGGACGCTTGACAAAATGTATGAGCTTGCAAGAGCATATACATATGAATCGGACAATATCGACGGAATGTCCTCCGAGGACAACTGGGGACTTGTTACAGAGCATAATAACGCTCTCATGACCTATCTCTCTTCCGGCTCGCGCCTCGTTACCAAGAGCTCGAATGACGAGCCTCTTCTTTCCCTCGGTGTTGACGAGCGCAGCGTAAACGTCGCACAGAACGTGCTTTCCAGGCTTGCCGAAAAAGGAACCTGGCTTATCCACGCTCAGGATCTTCCCGCAACAAACAGATGGACAGATGTTGTAAGAATCTTCGGTGAAGGAAGAGCGCTTTTCAGAAGTACTGCATTCTCTGCGGTCAAAAAGATGCGCGTATATGACGTAAACTTCGGTCTCATTCCCTACCCGCTTATAGACGAAACCCAGGACACCTATTACACCCCGTCATCCGCAAGATATGCGTACGGTATTGTAATACCCTATTCCGCAAATGAGCCCGAATTTTCAGCATTCATGCTCGACGTTATCTCTGCCGAATCCAAGGGCGAAAACGCTTCGGGACTTACAAGAGCTTACTCGGAAGTTGTTCTTAAGGGCAAGGATCTTGACGAAGAAAGCGGCGAGATGCTCGACAAATACATTTTCTCCAACATAGTATACGACCTTGGAATCATATACGATTTTGGCGTCAGCAATGTTATTGCGGACCTCATGACCTCCGGAAGCTCGGATGTAGTTTCTGCTCTTGACAGAGCGAAGGACTCCATTCAGACGAAGATCAGCGAAACTATTGAGCTTTATAAAGAGCGCACCTGAGATTTATGTGTTAAAAAAATGGCTGAGCTATATGCCCGATACGGCATTTGGCTCAGCCATTTTCAAAGCGAAGACAAACTACGTTTTTCTCCGTAAACCACTTTTCCTTCTCGCGCTTATCGCCGC
>CAZVSW010000241.1:0-2072 GCA_964630005.1 uncultured Ruminococcus sp.
GATCGGCGGTGACAGCCCGATATCTGTACAGTCAATGACCAATACAGATACCGCTGACAAACATGCAACGCTTGAACAAATAAAAAAACTTGAGTCTGTCGGTTGCGATATAGTGCGTTTTACAGTCAATACGCCCGAGGCGGCAGCTAACATAGAGTATTTCAAACAAAATACCAACGTTCCGCTTGTTGCGGACATACATTTTGATTATCGCCTCGCTCTTTCAGCGTGTGACGCGGGAATCGATAAAATACGCATCAACCCGGGCAATATTGGGTCGAGCGATCGTATAAAAGCCGTTTGCGACAGATGCAATGCGCGCCGCGTGCCCATACGCATCGGAGTTAACAGCGGCTCGCTTGAAAAGGAGCTGCTTGCAAAATACGGTTCGCCAACGCCGGAAGCTCTTGCCGAAAGCGCTTTGCTTGCAGTCAGACAGCTCGAACGGTTTGATTTTGATAATATCGTTGTTTCGATCAAATCTTCCGATGTAAGAACGATGATATCCGCTAACCGCATTTTTGCGTCGGGATCGGACTGCCCGCTGCACCTCGGAGTGACAGAATCAGGTCGCGGTATGGCGGCATACCTGAAATCGGGCGCCGGCATCGGTGCTCTTATCGCCGACGGAATCGGAGATACGATACGGATATCGCTCACCGATGAGGTTGAAAAGGAAGTTGAAGCAGGAAGGGCGCTTCTTAACTTTTTGGGGCGTTCGGGCGGCATTGAGATCGTTTCCTGCCCCACCTGCGGAAGAACAAAGATCGATCTTGTTCCGCTTGCAACGCAGCTTGAAAAAGAGCTTTACGGTCTTAAAACCAAAAACAAAATCAAAGTCGCTTTGATGGGCTGTATCGTAAACGGTCCGGGAGAAGCGCGCGAAGCAGACGTCGGCGCTGCCGGAGGTATCGGTGAGGCGCTTATCTTTAAAAAGGGAATTCCCTGCGGAAAGGTTTCGGAAGACAAGATTATCGAAACTCTTGTTCAGGAAGTAAAAAAGCTTTTATGACAAATGGATTTGCCGAGCGCTTTAAGCGCTTTCAGCCTTCAGAGGAACAAAACCGTATAATTGACAAGATCAAAGATTTTTCTCTGAAGATCGATAAAGAAAACAGAAAAATTCACTGTACCGCCGTTTTTGATGAACCGGTGAGTTTTGACGCGCTTTTTTCGCTTGGCGAGGACATAAAAAAAGCATATCTGATAAATGAATTCAGATTTTTTCCGCATTTTCCGGCAAACAGCTTTGATCTTGAGTATTTCCCGGAGCTTGTAAAATATCTGAACCAGTATTCTGATACCAGCTTCGGCAGAGGATTTTTTCAGAATTATTTTCCAAGTTACGACAGCACCGCAGGCGTTATTTCCGTCAAGCTTTTTGACGGAGCTGAGCCGTCGTTACTTTATATGAGCGGAATCGATAAATTCCTTAAGGAAGCGGTAAAAAGTCAGTTTGATATAGATATCGATTTCAAATTTTTTGCCGATGCGGGCGATTCCGTTGAATCAGAGCGCACAAAGGCGTTCAACGCCAAAGCGCGAGAGGATTATATCCGCTATAAAAAAGAGCAGGAGACGCGCAAGCCGGAGGTCGATCCGGACGGCGAAAACAAGAGCTCTTCTTTTGCTCCGGTTGAAGGCGACGACTTTTCAAAAGACGGCGACGTTGTTGTCAGCGGACGCATTACTTTTGATATAAGCGACCCGAAACCAATATACGGCGAGCCGAAAAGCCGCAAGCTTATTCCTATAAGTAAGATCGAACCGCAAAAGCGCGTGGCATTTTGCGGGAAGCTGTTTTCTGTTGAAGAAAAGGAAAACCGTGACGGCGATAAGATCAATTACCGCCTTTATGTTACTGATCTGGAGTCTTCTGTTATGGTGCGCTGTTCAGCGCCGTCTGACGCTCCGGTAAAATTCAAAGCGCCGTCCTTTCTTCTCATAACCGGCAGTTCTGCGATCGATCAGTTTGACGGCGAGCTTATTGTCAGGGCGGATTCAGTGTCAAAGATCAAACAGGTCGTTGTCGGCGATACCGCTCCCGAAAAGAGGGTGGAGCTTCACCTTCA
>CAZVSW010000242.1:0-2070 GCA_964630005.1 uncultured Ruminococcus sp.
GAGCTTGCGCAGATGGCGCACCATCCCGAAATAACAAAAAAATGGCTTGACGAATATAAATATGAGTATATCATCGGCTCTACGCATACGCTTCGCGGCTGTCCGGATTTTTCGTGTGTGGATTTTTTTGAAGGACATACCGATGAGGAGCTTAAAAACTACTGGTATATGTATCTTGACGAGATGCGCGAGATGCTTGATATCGGCGGTTTCGATGTGCTTGCTCATATAACATACCCAACCCGCTATTATAAGCTGCTCGGAAAGAGCCACCTTGTTGATATTGATAAAAAGGGCAAGGAATACTTTGAAGATATTTTTAAAACTATTATAGAAAAAAACATCGCGCTCGAGATCAACACCTCGGGACTCAGACAGGATCTTGGAATAACTCTTCCCGGACGCGAGCTTGCGAAGTTTTATTTTGAGCTTGGCGGAAGGGAGCTGTCGTTTGGCAGTGACGCGCATTATGCGCAGGATATCGGATGCGGAATCCGCGACGGGTATGAGATGTGCCGTGATATAGGTTTCAAATACGTCATGGTCATCGAAAACGGAGAAAAGAAACATTATTCACTTGAAAAGGAGCTTGAACAATGAAAGAAAAAATACTTGCCATGCTGGAAAAAGACGCCAGACTTACTGCGGCGCAGATCGCCGCCGCGCTTGACAGCGATGAAAAAACAGTTGAAGCAATGATATGCGAGCTTGAAAATGACGGCGTTATTGCCGGCTATAAAGCTATTATCAATCCCGAATATACTACAAACGACATTGTTTCCGCTCTTATCGAACTGAAAATCACTCCTCAGAGGGACAAAGGCTTCAGCGCCGTTGCGGAAAGAATACGCAATTATCCGGAGATCAAATCCGTCTATCTCATGTCGGGCGGCTTTGACCTTGCGCTTATCATGGAAGGAAGAACAATGCGCGAGATCGCTTATTTTGTTGCCGAGAAGCTTGCTACCATAGACGGCGTTACGGCAACTGCTACGCATTTTGTGCTTCAGAAATATAAGGATAACGGCATTTCGTTTGAAATCGAAAAAGAAGATAAGAGAGGAAACAGCTGGTAATGATAGATTATGATCAGATGCTGTCTTCGCGCGCTTTGGGATTGAAGCCAAGCGGAATCAGAAAATTCTTTGATATACTTGAAGAGATGCACGATGTGATATCTCTTACTGTCGGTCAGCCCGATTTTGACACGCCGTGGCATATCCGCGAAGCGGGAATCCGCAGTCTTGAGGAGGGCAGAACATATTACACATCCAATAGCGGCACTATAGAACTAAGACGCGAGATCGCCGAATACCAGCGCCGCCGTTTCGGTCTTGAGTATGATCCGAAAGACGAAATAATCGTCACTGTCGGCGGAAGCGAAGCGATCGATCTTGCTCTCCGCGCGATCATTAATATCGGCGACGAGGTGATAGTACCGGAACCCTGCTTTGTTTGCTATTCGCCTTTGGTCACGATGGCAGGCGGCGTGCCTGTTGCCGT
Organism: uncultured Ruminococcus sp.; assembly: GCA_964630005.1. GTDB lineage: Bacteria > Bacillota > Clostridia > Oscillospirales > CAG-382 > UBA1206. The sequence goes on from CAZVSW010000242.1 coordinate 1,504, forward strand.
AAGCTTAAAAGCGAAAAATGAGTTCCGCCTTACAGCCGCGGAATTGGAGGCGGTCATAACGCCAAAGACCAAGGCGGTCGTGCTTGCGTTTCCAAATAACCCTACCGGTGCGGTGCTTGAAAAAGAAGACTTGGAACAGCTTGCCGCAGTCGCTGTAAAAAACAACATATTTGTCCTTTCTGACGAAATATATGCCGAGCTCACCTATGGCGCTCCGCATGTTTCGATCGCCTCTATCGAGGGTATGCGCGAACGCACGATCGTTGCGGCAGGGTTTTCAAAATCATACGCCATGACCGGCTGGCGGCTTGGATATACTCTTGCGCCGCGTGAGATAACAAAGCAGATGCTGAAGATCCATCAGTTTGCTATAATGTGCGCTCCCACCGCAAGCCAGTTTGCGGCTGTTGAGGCTGTGAAAAACGGCGACAGCGACATTGAATACATGAAAGCGGAATATGACGGCAGACGCAAATTTGTTGTCTCGGGTCTCAGAAACATCGGTATTGATTGCTTTATGCCCCGCGGAGCGTTCTATGTTTTTCCTGATATTTCGAAATTCGGAAT
>CAZVSW010000243.1:0-2069 GCA_964630005.1 uncultured Ruminococcus sp.
AATATAATCTGCCGCGCGCTTGACGCAGACTGCCTCAACCTCGGCTTTTCCGGCTCGGCTTTCGGCGAACAGTATGCCGCAGAATATCTTGCAAAACGCGATTTTTCTGCCTTTGTAATGGACTATGACTACAACGCACGCTCTCTTGAAGAGCTTCAGAACACTCACTTTGAGTTTTATAAAACGGTCAGGGAAGCTCATACAAGCGAACCCATCATAATAGTAACCCATCCCTATTACGCCGAAGAAAACGACAGCGATGTTGCGCGCAAAAATATACTGCGTGAAACATTTGAAAAGGCGGTCGGAAACGAAGAAAACGTATATTTTGTAGACAGCGAATGCTTCTTCCCTGCCGAAATGCGCGACCTTTTCGCCGTTGACAACCTTCACCCGAACGATCTCGGACATTATTATATGCATCTTGCCATACTTCCCGTGGTCAAGAAAGCATTGGGAATTCTGTAATGGCTCTTGATATTTCAAAAAAACAAACTCTGCTTGAATTTATCAGATATTGCGTTGTGGGCGGAACGGCTTTCCTTGTTGAAACGGCTGCCCATTGGCTTCTTTGGCGTTTTGTCTTTTCTGATACGCAAAGCAGTGTAAACATTTTTACCGTAACTACCATAGGCTTTTTGGTCGGACTTGCAGTCAACTATATCCTTTCTATACTTTGGGTCTTCACAACGGATAAGCAGCAAAAACAGGGCAAAACGCTTAAAGCCTTTCTGATCTTTGTAATAATCGGAATCGTCGGATACGGAATAAAAGTACTCCTGATGTACCTTGGCGCTCTGCTGCTCGGAATACCTTATCAGGATTTCAGCGCAGAAGCAGTGCCGATACAGTACTATCTGACACACATTGTATCAGCCGGTATCGTCCTCATTTGGAACTATATTGGCCGAAAAGTTATTATATTCAAAAAATAGCAGGTATTTTATGTACGACATTTCGAAAATACGCAATTTCTCTATAGTTGCGCATATCGATCACGGCAAATCCACACTTGCGGACAGATTGCTCGAACTCACCTCAACAATTTCAAACAGAGAAATGGAAGACCGCATTCTTGACAGTATGGAGCTTGAAAGAGAACGCGGCATAACAATCAAGGCGCGGGCTGTACGCTTTAATTACAAAGCAAAAGACGGTCAGGAGTATGTGATGAACCTCATTGATACTCCCGGTCATGTGGACTTTAACTATGAAGTCTCGCGTTCGCTCAAGGCGTGCGAGGGCGCCGCTCTTATCGTCGATGCTACACAAGGCGTTCAGGCTCAGACTCTTGCCAATGCCTATCTTGCGATCGACAGCGATCTTGAGATCATTCCGGTGATCAACAAAATCGATCTTGCCTCTGCCGATATAGACATGGCAAAGCGCGAGATAGAAGAAATAATCGGAATACCGGCAGATGAAGCGCCCTGCGTCTCAGCAAAAACCGGGCTGAATGTCGGCGATGTTCTTGAATCTATCGTTAAAAATGTCCCTCCCCCTAAAGGGGACTTAAACAAGCCGCTCACCGCTCTTGTTTTCGATTCGTATTATGATTCATACAAAGGCGTTATCGTCTATTTCCGCGTCATGGACGGTTCTATCGGAGTCGGAGATACGGTCAGAATGATGCACTCCGGAGCGGAATTCACTGTCATAGAAACCGGCACTCTTTCTCCGCTGTCTCTCGTTCCATGCGACAGATTATATGCAGGCGAGGTCGGCTATTTTACCGCCAGTATTAAAAACATCTCCGAAACAGAGGTTGGTGACACCATCACATCTTCTGAAAATCCAGCGTCCGAACCGCTTCCCGGCTTCCATAAAGCGCTGCCTATGGTATATGCCGGCATCTATCCGTCTGACGGAGCCGACTACGAAGCATTAAAGGATGCACTGGAAAAGCTTCGTCTGAATGATGCCGCCTTCATTTTCGAACCCGAAACCTCTATCGCTTTGGGCTTTGGCTTCCGCTGCGGATTTCTCGGACTGCTTCATATGGAGATCATTGAAGAGCGCCTTGAACGTGAGTTTAATCTGGAACTTATAACAACCGCGCCTTCCGTTAT
>CAZVSW010000244.1:0-2060 GCA_964630005.1 uncultured Ruminococcus sp.
GGGTGAACTCCGAGCCGTATGTGCATTATGTAAAACCTCATGCCGGTACGACGGCACTCGTATATTACGATCTTGATATTCCGTCGCGCGATTTCTGCGCCGAGATGTACAAGACTACGGGAGCTTTTGTAACGCCGGGAGAATGCTTTGAAGAAGAGCACAGCATGAGGATCGGATATGCCTGCGATACGGAAGAACTGAAAGCAGGTCTTAAAGCCGTGAGCGAATACATAAAGCTTAAAACTCAAAAGTAGAAGGTTGATTTTTATAGTACGAAAAAATAAAACGGCCTCCGAGGTATTTTGCCGTATCTCGGAGGCTTATTTTTTTTCTGAAAAAATTTCCATAACAAAACTTGACGTATTGACAAAAATATGATAACATATAAGACTGCCACGCAAATGTAGTTTTGCAGCCCCAAACGGGGCAATGAAGAACTGTTTCTTTAAATACTAAAGGAGTGATGAATATGCCACAGCCCGTAAAATTCGGTAGAAAAACACGAATGAGCTTCTCGAAGATAAACGAGGTAGCTGAGATGCCAAACCTTATTCAGATACAAACCGATTCGTATGATTGGTTTCTCAGGGAAGGTATCCGTGAGGTGTTTGACGACATATCGCCGATCAAGGATTACGCAGGAAATCTGATTTTGGAATTTATAGACTATTCCCTTACAGATCCTCCGAAATACGAACAGGAAGAGTGTAAGGAAAGAGATGTAACATATGCAGCTCCGCTTAAAGTAAAAGTAAGACTTGTAAACAAGGATACCGGAGAAGTCAAGGAGCAGGAAGTATTTATGGGAGACTTCCCGCTTATGACGGAAAAAGGCACCTTTATTTATAACGGTGCCGAGAGAGTCGTAGTAACACAGCTCGTGCGTTCGCCGGGGCCTTACTATGATGTGACCGTAGACAAGTCTAACAACAGACTTTATTCAACGACGATTATTCCTAACAGAGGTGCATGGCTCGAATACGAGACTGACTCAAACGAGATCATTTCCGTAAGAGTTGACCGTACGAGAAAGCAGCCTGTTACGACGCTTATCCGTGCGCTCGGATTCGGTACCGATAAGGAAATCATGGACATTTTCGGTGATGATATTCGTCTCAGAAAGACGCTGGAAAAGGATCCGACCGACAATTATGAAGACGGACTTAAAGAAATATATAAGAAGCTCAGACCGGGCGAGCCGCCTACAATAGACAGCGCAAGGTCGCTTCTGGATTCGCTGTTTTTTGACCCTAAGAGATACGACCTTGCAAAGGTCGGACGCTATAAGTACAACAAGAAGCTCGGTCTTTCAAACAGACTTCCGGGCTGTATTGCGGCCGAGGATGTAACAGATCCTAACACGGGTGAGATCATTGCGGAAAAGGGTCAGAAGATAACGAGAGATATGGCTTTTGCTATCGAAAATGCCGGCGTTAAATATGTAATGGCATACAGCAAGCTGGACGAAGAGCATATCACGAAAGTAATAGGAAACAACTTTGTCGATATCAGGGCGTATGTGGATTTTGACACAGCGGATCTGAGAGTTCCGGACAAGGTTTACTATCCTGTGCTCAAAGAAATACTTGAAGGAAACGAGAGCGAAGACGACATCAGAGAAGCTATCAATTCAAGAAGACACGAGCTCTCGCCTAAACATATAATTATAGATGATATTATCGCATCGGTATCGTACATTCTCAATCTGAACTACGGTATCGGTAATGTAGACGATATCGACCATCTCGGCAACAGGAGACTCAGAACTGTCGGAGAACTTCTCCAGAATCAGTTCAGGATCGGTCTTGCAAGAATGGAAAGAGTAGTAAAGGAAAGAATGACGATACAGGATATCGAAGTTACTACTCCGCAGGCTCTTATGAACATAAGACCTGTAACGGCAGCTATAAAGGAATTCTTCGGAAGTTCACAGCTTTCACAGTTTATGGATCAGAATAACCCATTATCAGAACTTACACATAAAAGAAGAATCTCTGCATTAGGGACTGGAGGACTTTCAAGAGAAAGAGCAGGATTCGAAGAAAGAGACGTCCATTATA
>CAZVSW010000245.1:0-865 GCA_964630005.1 uncultured Ruminococcus sp.
GTCAACACGCACCGGCAGAAAGCCTATCGGCTGCTGAAAAAGCTGATGGGAGGTGAAGCGGATGAGTAATGCAGCACAGCATACCCGCATGATCCCGTACCCGGTGATCGAAGCCGCTGTCCGTGGTGAAACGGACGCGGTCAATGAGGTGATCCGTCATTATTCCGGCTACATAGCTACGCTTTGCAGAAGGACAGGCCGTGACGAAAGCGGCAACTACTGCACTTATGTTGATGAAGAATTGCGTAGAAGACTTGAAACGAAACTGATTATCTCTATCCTGGGCTTTAACCTGAATTAAAGCTCGGGAGGCAATCTGTGAGTACCCCTTTCCTCGCAGGTTGCCAAGCTCTTTGAAAAGAACGCCGGGCGGATAATTCCCGGCTGGCATAAGGCAAACGGATACGATCTGTTTGTGACGAGCCATGCGGACGGTGCGCCATGACCTCCCCCCGGAGCGAGCGAGAAACACGAGGACGTGAAGCAGATGTGGCAGTCTGCGGGCGACGATGCACAAACAGGATAATGAGACTCCCTTATAGCTACAGCCCGAGCGTGCAACCATATTCAGGTGGCGAGGCGTCGCAGGCAATAGGTAGGGTTGCGCGAGAACCGCGTGAGGGTGAAATTCCCGTGGAGCTGTGCCAACAGCCGTCCGTATGGACCTACACTTATGGATAAATCAAAGTTCTTTACAATTACGGATAAATCGTAAATTATTCGTAATTATCTAAAAATTAGCAGACAAAAACCGAACGGCATGATATAATTATAGTGAAAGTTATTACTATATTTCGTGCTGTTCTTTTTATAGAAAGGAGGTTCTCATGTCAAATACATGGAACGTCACGAAAAAAGAACTTCC
>CAZVSW010000245.1:875-2040 GCA_964630005.1 uncultured Ruminococcus sp.
ACATATACAGTGGAGGAAATTGCCCGTATTTTAGGAATAGGCAGGACTTCCGCATATATCCTTGTCAAAGAAGGACACTTCAAAATCGTGCGAATCGGAAACGCCATAAGAATTTCCAAGCGGTCATTTGACGAGTGGCTTGATTCACTCAATATCTGATTTTTGAAAGGAAATATTACTATGGCATCTATTATCAAACGAAAGAAAAACTATTCCGTCGTTTACAACTATGTTGACGAGAACGGAGAAACCAAGCAGAAATGGGAAACATGGGGCACGCACAAAGAGGCTCTAAAACGCAAAGCTGAGGTTGAGAATAAGCAGCACACGGGAACATTTCTTCCACCGAGCAATCAAAAGATATGTGATTTTCTCTTTGACTTTGTTTCTATCTATGGAGAAAAGAAGTGGGGAGTATCCATGTATGACAGTCAAAATTCGTTGATCGCAAATTATATCAATCCGATTATCGGTGAGATGGAAGTGCAGGCGGTCACCCCTCGCGTTGTTGACGGATACATTCAGACCTTACAGAAATCGCGATCTGTATCCACCAAGACGAGAAAAGCAACCACTACCTATGTGAGCAACCAAACGATTGAGAAGATCATCAAACTTCTTCGTTGTGCTTTTAAGCAGGCTGTACGTTGGGAGATCATCGGTCGAAATCCATTTGACAATGTGATACTTCCAAAGACGGAGTATAAGAAACGCGATATCTGGGATGCGGATATGATCCGAACAGCGCTTGATAAGTGTACAGACAGCAAACTCTATATAGCAATGAATCTTTCATTTGCTTGTTCTTTGCGAATCGGTGAGATATTGGGTTTGACGTGGGATAACGTACACATATCGGATGCTGATATTACGGCAGACAATGCTTATGTTTACATAGACAAGGAATTGACGCGAGCCTCTAAACAAGCGATTGAGGTTTTAGGTGAAAAGGATATATACCATATCTTCACACCTCTTATGCCGAACACAAGCACAAGGATTATTTTGAAAAAGCCCAAAACGGAATCCAGTATCCGTAAAGTATGGCTTCCGAAAACGCTTGCATACATTCTGTGCGAGTGGAAAAAGGCTCAGGACGAGATAAAAGGATTCTTAGGAAATGAATATCAGGACTACAATCTTGTTGTGACACTTCCGAACGGTC
>CAZVSW010000246.1:0-2038 GCA_964630005.1 uncultured Ruminococcus sp.
CAGCCATAAAACAATGTCGTTAAATAAGGTGGACGTTGATTTGCGGCTGCAAATATGCGGACATAACGACGAGGTACTGTTTAAAATCACAAATGACCCTTCAAGCGGCGAGGCAGACATTGGACAGCGCGTTGATCTGTCGCTTTCGTTTAATCTCGATGATACGCCAGAGGGGATGGCGCGTCTTAATCAGGAGAATGTAAAGCTGTTGTAAATTCTCCCGGTTATCCTTGAAAATAGGAAGCCTGTGCTTCTTGTTTTATATTCATTGAAAGGATGGTACATTTTATGGCAGAAAATGAAATCAGCCGCACAGGTGAGGCGGCATTTGGCGACAGCATTGCAAATCAGTTTGCAGGACTTCCGCTCGGCTTGCTGATATGTCAGCCCATTCTCGAGGCTGCAAAAGCTCAGTTGGCTTTATGTCGGGTCTACATCAACACGCTGTTTGAAATGGCGTTTGACAATCCTGAAGAAAGTGATCCCGACAAACGTACAACAAGAACAATAAAGTTCTCGTTTGATAGGTTGATCATTGACAAGGAAACGGGTGCGCAAACCACAAAGACTATGACGCTCAACGTTCCGTTAATCTCTCTTGTTCCGCTTCCCGCTTTTACAATGGATGAGATTTCCGTCGATTTCGATATGGAGGTTAAGGAGACCAATATCGACACTGAAAAGTCGCACAGCGATTTGGGCACGACTGCGAGCTTCAGCTTCTGGGGCTGCGACGCGTCTATTACCGGAAACATTTCCGCCGATTCCTCGCATACAAGAACCACAGATAACAGTGCAAAATATACCATTCACGCGCACGCTGTTCAACAACAACCGAGCGAAGGCATGGCGAAACTTACCGCACTGTTTGCGCAAAGCATGGAGCCTATCGAAATGAAGAAATAACCGAAGCGCAGCGTCTTTTGAAGCAAGAAATACGGATTAAAACCCGCCTTGCAGCGCATGGCGGGTTTTAACATTGGAGGAAAGCAAATGAAATACGTTATAAAACAGGTCGAGGACTGGAAAAAATCGGGATCCAAAAAAAGCCTTAACACCTTTCAGCTTGACAATAACGATTATAGCGAATATTCAAGCAAGCTTTTCGGCTTTTCTCATGGAACGAATTGTGAAAATCTAAGAAAGATTCTCGATAGCGGAAAAATAAACAGCAGCTTCAACGTCAGACAGGCTCAGATAGCTTGCGGCTTAAACACGACGGGCGGTGACAGAGGTCACGACGGGCAATATACCGTTTATTTCAGATTTGTCGAAAAAGAAGGGAGCGAATCCGACAAAGACACTCCCAAAGCTATCATCAGATCGCTGGGAGGAGTCGGCGGAGGCTCGGGATGTGTTTTGTTCGTTTCACTGAAAAAAATAGTTCAAAGCAAAATATGCTTCGCTCTCGCTGGAAGCAGCGACGGGCTAAAAGGGTCGAACAGCTTTACGAAAGAAAAGCTGGAGCGTGCAAAAGAATCCTTTGAAAAAAGACGGTCATCTTCCAAAGAAGATTTTGATCCGGTTTTTTACGGAAAAAAGCAGTTTGAATTTGGTCTTAACGCCGCTCAGATGAATGCGCGAAGCAATGAGATAGGCTTTTTTGACAGCGTTCCTTTAGAGAATATTGAAATTATCATGATTCGTGGAGAAGGTATTGAAACGATTCCAAACTACTCTCTTGCGGGAATGTTCACTAAAAATAGAAGCTGCAAGTGGAAGGTTTTTCTTCGAAACGGCTCGAATCTGGATCTTGGGTTCGAAACGCCGTTGCCTCCGTTAAAGTCGGCACGGCCGTCTCCAAGCGTTTGTCGGTCGACAGCTTCATCATCAACACCGACCACACTCAAACCGCAGCCGAAACACAATTTGAGTTCGTCTTCGCTTAGAAAAAAGAGCACGGCCGCCCCACCGATAACTACGCCCAGTACTTCCGTAAAAAAGAGCAGCGGAACACAGGGAAGGGTTTGGCGCGTGGGAAGAAAGTAAATAAAAAGCCCGCAGATTACGTATCTACGGGCTTTTCTCGTGGCTCCCC
>CAZVSW010000247.1:0-2038 GCA_964630005.1 uncultured Ruminococcus sp.
CTGCGTGAACCTCCGCACCGACGGAAATAACGCCCTCTCCGTCAAGGTCGCGAAGCATATCTTCGCCGACATTGGGGATATCGCGTGTGATCTCCTCCGGTCCGAGCTTTGTATCGCGGGATTCGCAGGTATATTCTTCTATATGGATTGAGGTATAAACATCGTCGCGGACAAGGCGTTCGTTAAGAAGGACTGCGTCCTCGTAGTTATAGCCTTCCCACGTCATGAAACCGATGAGCACGTTTTTACCGAGCGAAACTTCGCCATGGTCGGTAGCGGGACCGTCGGCGACAACCTCGCCCTTTTCAACGCGGTCGCCCTTTTCAACTACGGGGCGCTGGTTGACGCACGTGCCCTGGTTGGAGCGTTTGAATTTGATAAGATCGTAATAATCTTCCTTGCCGGAATCGGTTATGACGATGATACGGTCTGCGGTCACCGACTCGACGATACCGCTTTCGCGGCAGAGCACGGCGACGCCGCTGTCAACTGCTGCGCGATATTCCATACCTGTACCGACGATAGGCGATTCGACAGTCATAAGCGGAACTGCCTGCTTCTGCATGTTAGAGCCCATCAGCGCACGGGTGTTATCGTCGTTTTCAAGGAAGGGGATCATTGCCGTAGCGACCGAGACGACCATCTTTGCGGAAACGTCCATAAGGTCGATATTATCGGCTTCAAATTCGCCGATCGCGTCTCTGTATCTTCCGGCGATCTTTCTGTTTATAAAGCGTCCGTTTTCGTCAAGCGGCTCGCTGGCGGTAGCAACGGTATATTCGTCCTCTTCGTCGGCGGTGAGATAGCGCACCTCGTTTGTTACGACGCCGTTATTCACAACGCGGTAAGGCGCTTCGATAAAGCCGAATTTGTTTACGCGCGCATAAGTAGCAAGGCAGGAGATAAGACCGATGTTAGGTCCTTCAGGGGTCTCGATCGGGCATACGCGGCCGTAATGCGTGTAATGTACGTCACGAACCTCGAAAGACGCTCTGTCTCTTGACAGACCGCCCGGACCGAGGGCTGACAGACGGCGTTTATGCGTAAGCTCTGCGAGAGGGTTCGCCTGATCCATGAACTGGCTCAGCGGCGAAGAACCGAAAAAGTCCCTGATTGCGGAAACGATGGGGCGGATATTGATAAGCGACTGAGGAGTGACAGTTTCGATATCCTGAGTGGTCATCTTTTCCTTGACGATCTTATCCATTCTGGAAAAGCCGATCCTGAGCTGATTCATGAGCAGCTCGCCGACAGAGCGGAGGCGGCGGTTTCCGAGATGGTCGATATCATCGATAACGCCCACGCCGTGGGAGAGACCGATAAGATAGTTGACGGAAGCAAAAATATCGTCGATGGTGATGTGAGGCGGGATGAGCTCGCTTTTGCGGGCGGCAAAGGCTTTTTTGACTTCGGCAAGGTTTGAGCAGTCAACGGTCTGCATGATCTCAAGCAGTACGTCGGACTGGACCTTTTCGTCAATGCCGAGCTCTTCGTTGGTGAAGCCGAGGATCGCCTCTGCGTCGACGGCTTTGTTGGAGAAGACCTTGACTTCTTCTTCAAAGTCCTCGCCCTCGACAAATATCTGAACAGAGCAGATACCTGCGCGTTCGATCTTTTCGGCTTCTGCTCTTGTGAGCTTGACGCCCTCCGACATGACGACCTCGCCGGTTATGGGGGAGATCGCGGGCTTTGCAAGGCGGAAGCCTTCGATACGTCTTGCAAGGGAGAGCTTTTTATTGAACTTATATCTACCGACGGCAGAGATATCATATCTCTTTTCGTCGAAGAAGAGATTTTTTATAAGAGTTATTGCGGAATCGACAATGGGGGGGTCGCCGGGACGGAGCTTGCGGTAAATTTCCTTAAGAGCTTCATCACGGGGGTTACTGCCGGGGATCTTTTCTGCCTCCTGCGGCATAAGATCCTTTTCGAGGGTGGCTTTTATAAGCTTCTCATCGCCGAAAACTTCGTATATATCGCTGTTTTCAACAAGACCGAGGGCGCGCAGAAGGACAGTGACCGGCATCTTGCGGTTTTT
>CAZVSW010000248.1:0-2027 GCA_964630005.1 uncultured Ruminococcus sp.
GCCTTTCATGCTGTCAGTCGCGATGACGATTGGTCTGTATGGGAACAAATCAGCCACAAAGGCGATGCCGATGAACATACATACGACACACGCTACAGAAATAGCAGTGCTGAATCTCGAACGGCTTCGGGATGCGATCATAACTCGCTTTTTGAAGAGACTCATTAAAAAAGCCAACATGATCACCGGGAAGACGATTTTGATAAAGCAAAGCATGGCACTGGGTATGGCTACCGTGAACGGAAGTACATAACCGTAAAGCGATACTATGAGCCGATACGGTATCACGCTGTAAGCACCGTATTTTAAAGAAACAAAGTGATAAAGCAGACCCGACGTAAAGGCAGGTAAAATAACCAGGCCCAATAGCGACATAAAACTATACACGCCGCGAAACGGATTTTCTTCGGCAAAAAGAAGAATATCCGAAAAAACGAACAATAAATAGGATAATACTCTGCCCCATTTTTGTTTTTGGGAAAGTAAAATGCTTCGGAATAGCTCAGCCGATATCACCGTAATGATAATCGGAACGATATAACAGTAAAAAGTGTTTAGAGAGATACCGTTTTTATAAAATCCGAAGTGAAATCCGAGCAGACACAACACCATGATGGCAACGGCCGCCGTCAGAGCTGAAATGATTGCGACTTCTTTTCGGTGAAGATCAAGAACACGCCTTTTCTTTATGAGAAAAGCGCAAAGCGCGGCACACAAGACCGTCGCCGCGGCAAGGCAAGCGTTGGATATAAGCTTGCTTTGAGAAAACGAGACAAGGAAGAGCGACAATGTATACGTTGCTGATACTATGTATAGTTTCTTCTGATCGCAATACACCGTCGTTCCTCCTTTCCGTTTTTTGGGGCGACATCAATTGCTACTCGGTGTGTATTCCGCTGTAATCGGAATATCGAACCAAAAGCTAAGATCATTGTCAGTGGCCAAAGTAGGTGTTTTAGCCAATTCAACAGTGAATGTTACTAAATTAGTAGAACCCGGCTGAATAGTATCGCTACCGGTGATATCAGACGTAACACGCAAGTGCTCATTTAGCGTTTGATTACTTCCGCTATATGGTGCGCCGAAAGCTATCGTAACAGGAGCTGTAAAGTCATTCTTAATATATGCAGAAAAAGTTACTTTATCGCCCTTCATAATGAGCGTTCCTGCTTTGATAGTAACGTGCAAGGTATCGTATTCATCCGGTGTTGTCGGCTGCTTACCTTCAGTTGCATATCCAGACAAGGTAACTCCATCAGGAACATCACCTTTACCGCTGAAATATACATTATAAGGAAACAGATATTGACGATTCCACTTCAAGACACCAGTAACAAGCAAGTCATCCGAAGTAGCAGCAAAACCTATGCCGAGGCACAGAACTGCTACGAGCAAAAATGCAACAATCTTTGCTTTGTTGTTTCTCATACTTTTTTTCCTCCTTTCTCAAAGATTCTATAAAACCGGCAAAGTCGGATTATAGCGTATGGAAAAAATGAACAGAAAAAGCTGGATGTTCATATTGTCTTTACATTTCGGAGTATATCACCAAACTCGTAATATGTCGATAGGGTTTTCAAAAAAATTTTATTTTCTTCTGCAATAAAAATGCCCTGCAAAGGAAGTTTATGGAAGTACACAAAAATCAAAGCCTGACCGCCACTTCTGCTTCGCGAAGCATAAGAAACGATTATTTTTAATATTTTTTCTCGCAAAAAAGCTACTCTATATTCGGAAAAGAGCGGAAAATACAAAAAAGCCGCTAACGCGACTTTCTTTTTTGCGATGCGGCTGCGAAAAAGATGGAATTGCATTTTTTGCAGATGGTTTTGAACCCTCGTGAAATATCTCGCTACGCTCGATGTGAAATAATGACCTTTGGTCATTGTGAAATTTTCTGCTGCGCAGAAAATGAAATAAATCCACTCATGCCCGCAGGCATCTCACATGGCAAAGCCATGTTTCACGCGCGAAACGCATTTCACAAACCCAGGCAGAGGATCGATTTATTTCATAAAAAAAGCACT
>CAZVSW010000249.1:0-1951 GCA_964630005.1 uncultured Ruminococcus sp.
ATTCCTCAAGATCGTTGGCGAAACGTAGCAGAAAAACTTCGCCTTGCCCAGAAAATCGGGAACCGTGCGTCTTCTTGCCGTGCAGTAGTTATAAAAATCCATCATCAGGCTGTTGCCGATGAAAACCGAATTTTCGAAATAGCCGTCTATGTCGTTTTGAACCATGTCGCCCGGTCTGAGCGCCATCAGCTCGCTTATATCATACGGCAGTTCGCTTGCGGGTATGGGTTCTCTCGATTCCTCGCCCGATTCTTCTATCGGGGCGTCGTCTGATGTATTGCTGCTCTCTTCTGCCGATGAGCCGTCGCTCGGTTCTTCGGCTGAGACGGCGGCAGACGATTCGTTTTTATGTGATTCTTCGCCGCCGTCGCTCACGGGGAGCAGCGACGCGAGCGACGATGTGCCGTCCGAGAGGTCGCCGTCTGTATCTGCAAACAGCAGTACGAGCGAAAGAAGCGCGGCAAATGATAAAGTAAATGCTATAAAGGTGATCTGTTTTTTGTTCATGGTATCTGCGATGGAATTATATGTCAGTCATATACCTTTTTGCCGGCGGCAAGTATTTTCATACTTTCCGGGTTTTTCCACGTGTTGTTGACCTTCTGATATGCATAGTTTCTGAGTATCGCCGCCCACGACGGATAGTACATGTCCTTGATATGACAGCCGCAGCCGCCGGGAGCGGCGTCGCGGCAGTATTCCTCGTTCATGACGTTGCCGTCGAGGAAGGGCGTTGAGACGTCGATAAAATCAAAGCCGTTCTGGTTGCACCATTCAAGCGCAAGGTTGTTGAATTTTGAGATGTTATAGTTATTAAGCCCCTTGTCCTCGCCGTTGAAGGATTCGACCATATAGGTGTTGCTCAGGACAACTATTTTTATGCCGGGACATGCCTCGATGATCTTTTCAAGCACCTTGCGGTTGTTTTCAAACGTAAGCTCGGGCGTTTTGGAGTATTGGTGAAGACCGAGCTCGTTTAGACCCATCAGGTTGTAATAGACCGTTTTGACGTTCATTTTTTTGACTGCTTCCCAGGTGTGCATGAGCTCGCCGTCGTACCGCGGCGAATAGTTCATGTTGTCGCCGAGGTCAAGCCTTGCGGAAAAAGCGGAGGAGCAGAAAAACTTTGCGCCGCCGAGAAAGTTTTTGTCCGAAGCGCGCATGACGCTGTAAAAATTATAAAAATGAACGACAAGGCTGTTGCCGATGAAAACGGAGTTACCGAAATAGCTGTCAAGCTCCGACGGAGCGATATCCTCCTTGCGGAGCTCAAGATACCCTGCCGGGTCATACGGCAGATCGACGATGATCGATATGTCGGACACGTCGGAAGATATGGCGGGTTCTGCCGAGACGTCGGACAGCGGTTCGCTTGTGTCGGCGGCGGTCGACGTCACGCCGCTTTCTTCGGGCAGGCTTGCATCCGGCAGGCTTTCTTCCGGAACGGAGGGCACGCTGTTTGCCGACACTGGCGGAGGCGTATTTTCGAAACGGCTGTTTGAGATCAGAATGACCGCGACAGCGATAACGAACAGTACGGAAAACATGACAAAGATCTTTTGGGTGCTTGGGATGTTGTTTTTGTTCATTTTCTTCACCGGATTTATCCTTTTGACGTGCAGTAGAGCTTGTACCACGTTTCAAACGTGAGGATCGACCATATCTGATGATAAAGATCGGCTTTTCCGCTGCGGTGGCATTCAAGCAGCTTGAGCGCTTCGCCCGCGTCGATGAATTCCTCGGCGGGGTTTTCGGCAATAATATCGCGCGCCCAGTCGTAAAGCTCGTTTTTAAGCCATACGCGGACGGGGACGGGGTAGCCGAGCTTGGGTCTGACCACCGTTTCGCGGTTCAGGAGGTCGGCGAAGGTATCGCGCAGGATATATTTTGTCGTGTTTTTGTTAAGCTTGTCCTTGTCGCAGAGTATCGACGCCGCTTTGAACACCTCTTT
>CAZVSW010000250.1:0-1948 GCA_964630005.1 uncultured Ruminococcus sp.
CCGTTAAAAGAACGAATTACGCTCTGCTTACCGAAGCATATCCTTCGCCGTAAAGGTTTTCCCGCAATTCACGAGAACCAACAGCAAAATAATAAAAATTCCACGTGAAGAGCGCATAAAGCCCCGACGAAGGGGAATTATGCGCTCTTTTGGGTTAAAAATATTTTGAGGATGGCGAATAAAATCATGTCTGCATTAAAAACGAAGCTATGCGCTACCAAGTTTGCTCTTAAAACTTTCTTAGTTAAAATCGTTATTCTCTTACTCGTTTCAGCTACGCTGTCGCTCGTGCTTTCGTCATGCTCGCAAAACATACCGCTCATAAATGTGACCGGCGATGTTTCGATAAAATACGTCTCGAGCGTCCCCGGCGGCATCGCGCAGGAAGCAATTCTTCCGTATTATACCGAAGATGAGCTGTTTGACAATGCGGACTGCATTTTCAGCGGAAAAATAAGCGAGATCAGGCATATTCAGATAAGCTTCGGCGAATCGGAGCTTTACAGATCGCTGATCAGAATCAATGTCGACGCCGTTTACAAGGGCAATATCGAAAAAAAGACAGTCACGATGTTTACACCTTGCTGTAACAAGTGGATATCCGAAAGCTCGACAAACGACCTGCTTTATACGATCAAAAGGGGTGATTACGGCGTATTTTTCACTGTTGCAGTCGCCGAGGACACCGATTACGGTCAAAACGGCTGGGCGTTTGATCTGTCGGAAATATGCGACGTACGAATAACAGACGGAATACGCTTCGCCATTCTGAAAGACGGCAAGGACATCCGAGCGTCATTTAGCAACTATCCGTCTCTCAATGGCAAAACATGGAACGATGCGATCGCCTTTGTAAAAGACAAGACAAATAATTAAAAAAACACTTGACAAAACGTGTGTCTTGGGGTATAATAGCGCCTGTAAAGTAAATTGCTTTACAGGCGCTATTGTTTTAAAAGCAGGATCTTCACTATGTTAAACCGCGATATTGTTCCGATATTACTCGATTTTTACGGAGTTTTGCTCACCGACCGTCAGCGCGACGTGCTCGACCTTTATTATAATGACGATCTTTCCCTTTCGGAAATTTCTGAAAATCTCGGCATCACCCGTCAGGGAGTACGCGACGCGATAAAGCGCGGAAGCGACGAGCTTGAAGAATACGAGCGCCTGCTTGCTCTTTATAAAAAGAGCACCATTATCAGGACCGAAGCCGAAAAGATTCTTCGCCTGACAGACAATGAAGCTATTGCCGACTGCGTAAAGCGTATACTCACGACAGAGGATTGATATGTTCCAAAGCTTAGTTGAAAAAATGTCCCAAGCATTCAAATCGTTTAAAAATAAAGGCAAGCTCACCGAAGCCGACGTAAAGGCCGGCATGAGAGAGATCAAACTGGCGCTGCTTGAAGCGGACGTCAACTTCAAGGTCGTCAAGGACTTCGTCGCCAAGATAAGCGAACGCGCCGTTGGCAGCGACGTGCTTGAAAGCCTTCTCCCCGCTCAGCAGATCGTTAAGATCGTCAACGAAGAGCTTGTGGCGCTCATGGGCGGCACTAACCAAAAGCTTAACATTTCTCCAAAGCCTCCCACAGTCGTCCTCATGTGCGGACTTCAGGGCGCCGGTAAGACCACGCACTGCGCAAAGCTCGCCGGTATGTATAAAAAACAGGGCAAGAATCCGCTGCTCGTAGCATGCGATATCTACCGTCCCGCCGCTATCAAACAGCTGCAGATAGTCGGCGAACAGGCGGGCGTCCCCGTTTTTGAAAACGGCACTGCAAACCCGGTCAACACCGCAAAGGACGCCGTCAAACACGCAATAAAATACGGTCACGACCTTGTAATCGTCGATACCGCCGGCCGCCTTCATATCGATGAAGAGCTGATGAACGAGCTCAAGGCGGTAAAAGACGCTGTCGAACCTGCGGAAATTTTGCTCGTTGTC
>CAZVSW010000251.1:0-1932 GCA_964630005.1 uncultured Ruminococcus sp.
CTTATAATAATACCAATAGGAAAAATAGGTGAAAAGGACAAACTTAAATATGATTGAATTTGAATATGCACATATGTGAATATGACCGCTTTTGCAAATTAGAATTCTAATATGCAGGAGCGGTCATATTGCAATGCTCATTTTTTGCAAGGATTATATAACGCTCAGTTTGACATTGAGCCTCAAGCAAACACAAGACTGCACTTACATTTAGGTGCTGCTTTGTGTTTACTTGACGCTTTTACAAATGCTGTTGCGAGACCTATAACTATATGATATCGGACGCATTAAAGTCTAAGATATTATGGATGTTGCTCGACATAATTTGCAGGGAGCGAACCTTAGATAGGGCGTTGTCGTAGTCGCCGCACTCCAGCGAGCCCTGCGTTTCGCCGAGTGCCACCGAGAAGCCGCGTATGTCGGGAGAGTATACAAACAGCTCGGCGTATTTACGGTGATTCTCCCACCACTTTTGCAGACTTTCGATATTTTCAAGCGCGCCTTCGTCCTGCGCGATAATTAACTCTTCAAGCTCGGCAAGGCGGGAGTCGAGCCCATTAAACAGCTTGTCGATATAGACGTTTTCAAGTATGCCTGCCGTAATTATTACTGCCAGAATGACGATAGCGATTATTACCTTTTTCATTGCTCTACCTCGCTTTCGGGCTGCTTGATTCCGTCGCAGGGCGGGTCCGTGAGATTGCTGTCGGGCGCAATCGCCGTGGGGTTTTGCTGTTCGGGTGCTTGCTCGTCTACAACGGATATAGACGGATTTGCCGACGTATCGCTATCTAGCTGTGCGGTGATATAGTCGCCGCTGTATGGCTGTACGTAGACGTCCGTGCCCGACACTAGCAGTACAAGCACGTCCTTTTGTTTAAGCCCTATTCTGTCTATAAAGGTGAGCAGGCGCTCTTTGGTGATGCCCTCAAGCTGAGCGAGGTTTTCGCCCATAAACTCGCCCTCCATAATCACCGTCACGGGGATGGTAGCGGGCGGAAGCTGTAAGCCGATATCCTCCGGAGATACGGGCTTGCTTTGGGATTTGGGCAGCACCGTTAGGCTTCCGTTTGTCTCAAGTATCGCGTACTCGACCTCGGACGGATTGAAATATCCCGTGCCGCGCAGAGCCTCCATAATATCGTCGATATTCATATTAAGCTCCTTGAGGACGTCGGGCAGGATGTTTCCCTTTTCAATGATGATGACGGGCTTGCCGTTGAGAAATTTGCGGAAGCGTACGCTTTTTGTCGCGAGCTTCGTGATGATGATATGAATCAGGAACAGCGAAAACACGGGGATAATTCCGTATATAATCGGAATAGTCGCGTCGCCCATAGGAATACATACGAGCTCGCTAGCAACGAGCGTAATCGCCAGCTCGAAGGGTTGAAGCTCTCCGAGCTGGCGTTTGCCCATCAGCCTCATAGCCAAGAGCAGGAAAAAGTACAATATTAAACAGCGTATAAATAGATTTAACATATACGCATATTTTGCATTTTTTTTATTATTTTATGCGTGCGGCTTCCTATAAGCTTCGCATTACTGCGTTAGCTGTGTCAATCTACTGCCTTTTTGATAAATGTTTTTTATTTGTTTTTGTGCGTTGCATTCGGGGTCCCCGCAAACGCCTCAATGGGGTCCCCATAAAATGCCGTTTTATGGGGTTGGTTTTGTGGGGATTTTTCATAGCGTAGGCGGGGCGGAGAAGGCGGATATATCCCGTAATATCGGCGATTTCAAAGGCGGATATGAATATGAAGAGGAAGAACACTAGGAAGATTATCATAACCACAGTAGTTACGGCGTTTCCGCAAAGTCGGCTGAGTAAGCTTGACGAAAACACTCCGAGCACCGCAAGCGGAATGGAAAACGCAATAGTCTTTGCAAATTTCTTTCCGTCCACAAACGAGCCGACCTCTTTTTTGAGCG
>CAZVSW010000252.1:0-1927 GCA_964630005.1 uncultured Ruminococcus sp.
GCTTGATTATTCTTGATGAAATAAGAAAAATGGACGATTCGGGAATCGGATTAGACAAATGATTTTGATTTCATGAAAATTTGACTAAATTTGCAAAGTCAAGAGAGACAACATATTGAAAAAGAAGGTGCCTTGTTTCTTGTGAAATCGCCAAAATCTCATGTAAGGAATACACAAGGCACGGAGCAACTCATATCAAAAAATATGGGTTGCCATCCGTGCGTGTATTCGGGTGTTTGGCGATACCTACAAGAGCGCAAGGGTGGCAGCCCATTTCTTTTACCATCAAATCCACATCTCCAACAAAAGCTGTCTGCGGAGACATAACATGAATTATGAAAAAGATACTTTTCGCACTAATTCTTTGTATTTGCAGTCTAAGCGCTGTTGCTCAAAATTCTGTTGCTCCCAAAAATAGCAAACAGGTTTATTACGTTACTGAAACAATGTGTAACAAAATAGCATATAATTGTCTAAATGGATTGTGTTACACACGTGGAACATTTTACAGTAGTAATAAAGACATACTTCCTATGTCGGATATTATAGAGGGGAAGGGAATCGAAATATTAGCTTCATTATATAAGTATCCTGAACATGCTGAAAATTTCATTTATTTTGTTTATCATCATTTCCGTGGTGATAAGGGATTAAAACGAATTGGATTCGACGAAGAAGAAATTGAAATATCTTATAAAATCATAAAGAATAGATCAAAAGAATAATTATGAAACTTGACCAAGCCAAATTAGACGAGTTCAAGAAGAACTCTGGCGCTATTATTACCATTCAGGAGCTTTTGCGCGGTCGCGATGCCGACTTCGATGCGGCCAAGACTGTACGACTCGTCCGCCACGCTGACACCCGCAAAGAAAAAATTATTGAAGGTAAACAAGTCCTGGGATCGCTCTATCAGCTTTACCGCTACGAAAAGGAGACTTTCCTGAAATACCAGAAAGAGCAAAATCGCAAACGATTCGAGAACGTAGACTACATCGTATCGTTCATCGGCGAAAAAGGCATAACCGCCCGTTTCGTCGGCGTTTACAAAGTTGGCAACCGAGTTCAAAGTCCCTATCTTGCCGACGACATCATCTGCGACATGGACATTGTCGAGGCTTTTGAACCGCTTACACATCGTGTGGTAATAGACTGGGGTAAATCAACCGTCAGCTGGTGTCAGGACTACAATACTATCCCGAAAGCCGTAATACGCATTGACGATGGCTTTGAGGATGCCGACGGCGTTCCACGCTTCATATCCTACTCCGACACCCTGCTCTCATTCGCTCAATTGAAAGCCGTGATTAATTCGCCGCTTGACAACCCGTGGCAAACAGCACTGAAATCGGTCAACTGCATCTATTTGATTACCGACAAGCAGACAGGCAAGCATTACGTAGGTAGCACCTACGGCGATGGTGGCATTTTCGGCAGATGGGAAGCATACGCGGCGACCAACGGACATGGCCACAACAAGCTACTAACGGAGTTGCTGAAAAAGGACGAAAAACATGCCGAACGCAATTTCCAATGGTCAATCCTTGAAGTGCTTCCCCTCAACATCACTCCCGATCAGGCCATTGACCGCGAAAATCTGTACAAACAGAAGCTCATGTCGCGCCAGCCGTTCGGCTATAACGACAACTAATCATCATCGGACCATGCGTCCGATAATGTGATAAACTGAAAAGTGCCTCATCTCTTGTAAAATCGCCAATTCCACAAAGAATACACGAGGTACGGTGACAGTTCCACGATAACGTTGACTGCCTATCCGTGCGTATATTCGAGTGTTTGACGATACCTACAAGAGTGCATGGATAGCAGCCCACTTTTCTATATATAACTCAAGTAAGATTTTTTCTCAAAGACATGGCTGCTTGATGCGTATTAACCATTGATAAACATATACTTACATTTAACA
>CAZVSW010000253.1:0-1918 GCA_964630005.1 uncultured Ruminococcus sp.
CCGCCGTATGTTTTTGAAGCCGAATCAGGGCAGATATTGATGTAAGTAACAGGTGCGCTCCACGCGCCGTTCTTGGCGACCATGGAGTAGGTAACTCTTGACCATATGAGAGACGCAGTTCCGTCGCTCTGGAACGCAAGTTCCCAGTTTCCTCCGTTATCATTACAGCCCTGGGTAATTTTTCCGTCAGTGATATTGATACCGCCGTATGTATTGCAGCTCGAACCGGTGAACGAGAAGAAGGACGCGTTAACGCCGCCTTTTACATCGTAGCCAAGATTTTCGGCCGCTTTGGCGGAGTTGATCACCGTTGCTCCGTAACCGGAATACTGTGAATAAACAAGCGGTACATAATTGCTTGTTTTAGGATTGAAAGTCAGTGTCTGCAAACGCTGATTGCCGCCGGATGTACCCGCAACAATAGTGTTGTCATAGGTCAGACCAGAGCCGACTGCACGCGCAGACGTACTGGTAACTTTGCCGAACCCAGCCCACTGCCCGTTGTAATAAGCAGATGCTGAGAGCGCTCCGGTCAGTACCGAAGCAAAGAGAAGGATCGCTAGAATGACTGAAAATAGCCGTTTGTGGGATTTCATGTAGTGTTGCCTCCGTTTTTATTTTGAGCTGACGCTCTCATATAGAATATTATACAACATCAGCCCCCTGTTTGTCAATAGGATTGTGGAATATTTTCGGATTTTTACGGCTTGTTTTTCCAAAAAGTCGTTTTATCGGTGAAAAAGTAGATACGAGCGCCATAAACGCTGGTATAAACATGTGAAACTGCACTTTTGTCAAATAAAACGGTAAAGCGTTAAAGCAATATGCAGATATAATGAAGGAGTTCCGCAAATAAGCGAAACTCCTTTTTAACAGCGTTTTATCATGATTCAGCCAAAAACTTCAGCTGCCGCAACGATTTTAAGTATTGATTCATCTGCTTTATCCCTTCCGTATGCGTCAAGAAAGCGTTCGCAATACTTGTTCGTTTTCAGATTGAACCAAAGCGACCAGACTCCCCAAAAGATATCGATATGCCTGTCACCGACACCGCCGTTGCCGACGTCAATGAACCCTGACAGCTTCCAGTCTTTAAGAATGATGTTAGGCAAACAATAGTCGCCGTGAATCAGAACATTGCTTTGCAGAGCAGTCTTCCCTTCTGTAAAAACCGAATAAGCCTCATTCGCCGAGCGGTATCCGAAACTATCAGGAAAATGCGTTCTGTCATAATTTCCGGTGCGGTAATTCTCAGAGACCACATCAATATACTCCGCCGTTCTGTCCCGGACGGGGCATCCGCTGTAATCAGTTTCGTGCAGCCTTCTCAGCTCAGAAGCAATAGTATCGCATAGGCGTTCGGGATTCATCAGACACTCTTCATAAACACAGTCGTTACCGACAACAGCGCTTGTCAAAAGCCAATCGCGGTCAGAAGATATATAACTCAGTACCTCCGCGCCCAAGCCCTTGGAATGGAAATACTTCGTCATTACAGATTCTCTTTCAAGCATCCCTTTGCCCGAAGATTTTAGATAGCAGCCGTTTCCCTTGTCAATAAAATACACTTTTGCTTCGTTCGAGGATGAGCTGTCGTAAACATCCGATTCCGAGATAAAGCTACGGATATCCTGCGGTATTTCATTTGGTATCGTATCAAGCAATGTTTTCTTCATTACTGCTTCTCCGTTATGTGCTTATACCATGTTGGAATCGTATTTTTCATATCATCATACCAAGACAGCACTTCTTTTGCCTGATTTTGCATCGTATCTATCTCTTGCTGTCCGAAAGGAATGGCCCAGTAAAGAGAGCCGAGCGTATTGCTCGAAATGTAAAGGGCGAGCAGTTTCCAAAAATCGCCTTAACGCCGTTCGTCTGGCTGCGTCGATCGCTTCGCGTCACCGTGCATCCATGG
>CAZVSW010000254.1:0-1913 GCA_964630005.1 uncultured Ruminococcus sp.
GAAGGATCCCGTCGAGGCGCTGAGAACCGAGTAAGCGGTTTAGTTTGTATTATAAAATCTTTTTGGGGAACTTCAAATGTTCCCCTTTTTTTCTTTAGAAAAAACGAGCTTGCAATGATTCATTTTTGTTAAAAATACACAAAAAACGTGTTGAAAAGCAGTCTCAATTCAGCATATTAAAGTGCCGCAAATCCCCAAAAACAGTCACTTCGACCAAATTCCAAAAATATTTTTAAAAAATTTGTACAAATCGCATAATTTATTGTTGACAGGACGAATTTTTTTTAGTATAATGTATACAGTAACCGAATTTTCTTTAAAGGAAGTGTTCATATATGAAAATGTCAAAAATAGGTTTGAAGATCATTGCCGTCTTTTTGGTGATATTGATCGTCGCGATCGTTTCCGTAACCATGATAGCGCTGATCCGTTCATCTAACATCATTTCAAACATGATGAGAGACCAAACCTCATCGGGTATCAATACGATACAATATGAATTTCAGAATGAATTCATCCATCTGAAATCCGTTACCGAGATGATGAACTCTTTCGATCTGAATTTGAAAACCGCCTCAACCTCCGACAGCACCCGAAAAGCTTGGGATTCTTTGAAGCGTTCGGAGGACGAGTTCCTCGGATTTACGGGTTCCGACGGTCAATTTTACTGGAAGAGTGATAATTTCGACCTCGCGGATTTCAAGGCTTCCTCTGTTAAAGACGGATTTTCGGGGATAGTTATGGACTCGAAATCCAATCTTACTCTTCAATACGCGACTCCCATTAAACGCGGCGGCTCGGTAATAGGTCACGCGATAGTGGGCAGAAAGCTCTCCGATCTTTCGTGGATAGACGAGATAGGTATGCAGACTAACTCCGAGATCACTATATTCGGCAATAATGTCAGAATTGGAACTACCGTCCTCAACGAAAAAGGCGAACGCGCCATCGGCACGACTATGTCGGATCAGATTGCAAGGATCGTACTTGAAAGAGGCGAACAATACATCGGTACGACCGATATTCTCGGCAACAATCACTATGTATGCTATGAACCTATCACCGATATCGGCGGCAATATCGTAGGCGCAATCTTCTCCGGAGTTTCCGCGGAATCCTCCGAGGCAGCCGAGCGCACCATGATCATTATCGTTATCATCACCGCCCTTGTAATCGCGTTTATATCTGTAAGTATTATTACTTATATCGTAAACAGAATGATCAATGCTCCCGTAAGAGAAGCAAACGCTCTCGCGGGTGATATGAGCCGCGGTATCCTTGATCGTCCGGCGAGCAACTTCAAGTTCGCAAACGACGAGATCGGTGACTTTGTCCGCAAGCTCGAAAGCACAAAGAACGATCTCAACGGCTATATCGGCGATATCAATTTCGTACTGTCCGAGATGGCAACCGGTGACTTTACCGTTCAGCCGCGTGTGGCTTATGTAGGAGACTTTGTTGAGATCCGCGAGTCCTTTGAGAAGATCGAAAGCTCCCTCAAGGGTATCATTATGAGCATCAGCAATTCCGCACAGACCGTAAAGGGCGGTGCCGAGCAGATCGCGGACGCGTCCTCTATACTTGCGGACGGTACTACCCGTCAGGCAGCCTCTATCGAGGAACTTTCCGCTTCGATCAATGAAGTAGCGAATAAGGTAAATCTCAGCGCTGAAAACGCGAGTGAGGCAAGCAAGGTCGCGATGATGTCAAGAGAAAAGATATCTTCTCAAAACGAAGAGGTTCAGAACCTTATGGCGGCTATGTCGGATATCAAGCAGCGTTCTGACCAGATCCAGAATATCATTCAAGCTATCGATGATATCGCGTTCCAGACGAATATTCTTGCTCTTAACGCGGCTATTGAGGCTGCAAGAGCGGGCGCTGCGGGCAAGGGCTTCGCGGTAGTAGCGGAC
>CAZVSW010000255.1:0-1880 GCA_964630005.1 uncultured Ruminococcus sp.
GTTTCATGTCTTAAAGATATCAGAAACGGTGAAATCGGCAAGGCGTCGCTTTATATGGGATTAAAAAAGGCATTTCTTGCGGCTGTCGAAGAGATGCCTTATGAAAAGAAAGCATCAATAAACGAACAGGTAAAAGCATTTGAAATTGAGATCTATCCTTTGATTGCTGCGTGTGAATACAAGGATTGGAAACAGCTTGATGCGGCCGTGATCGACAATATTCCGTTTATTCTTACTTACACTGATGCGTCATATATGGTAATACCGTATATGACCGGAGACAATAACGATATATTTAAGAATGTTGCGGCAGCTACGGTCGTCAATCCAAAGGGACTTATGTATCTGTGCCTGATTGAAAATGAGCGTGATATGGACAGCATTAAAAATTCCATACCGTATGTCACCGAATACATGACAAAAAGGAAGTTTCAGGCTGCCGCCGAAACGGTGCTCGTTTTTGATGAAAAAATCGGCTCAAATGCGTTTGAAAATTTCAGCGAAGAGCTTGTTAAACTCGCCAAAGGAAAGATAAGGCGCCCCGTAAAAAGAATCGGGTATGAGAGTCTTGATCAGATCCCGTCGCTTTTGTCGGCGTATCTGAAAGAAAGAAGAAGAGGCAAATCAATTTTTGCAATAGAAAAGAATGAATCGAAGCTTTCGTATATGCTGCAGATCGCCGGGCTGTATAATAATTTCGCCAATTATCAATTCGACTGTGAAAGCATCAGGTTCTTCGGCATGGAGCAGTGTGAAGCTTTCGGATACATAAAAAAGAATGTGTATATTTCTGTTTCCGATATGGCGGCGTTCAGACTGTCGGCAAGTGACAGCAGCAGTCAGCCGGAATTCTTTGACGACTATAAAGACTTATGGAAAAAATACAGAGAGCCCGGTGTCAGCAGTGCATGGAAGGTGCTGTGCGATCTGCTTTCCAAACACGCAAACAGAAATGATACTATTGCGGCATTCAAAAAATGCAATCCGGATGATAAAATGCCGGACAGCAAGGAAATCACATATATTCTGCCGGTTGCCTGCACCGAGAGCGTTACGAAAATCGTCAGCGGTCTTGTTGAATGCGGAATCGCGGAGCCGGAGAGCAGGATATCGGGACATACATCCGATTCATGCAAAGTCGTTATCTTTGACAGGTGCGATTACGAGAGTGAGTATAATAAGCTGTTCTCGAATGTATATGCTTTGATGTTTCCGGATGCGGTTTCGACATTCATAAATGCAAAATCGCGGGAGTTTTCAATACAATTCGACAATCTGATAGTTAAGGATCTTCAGATTACGGGATACAAGAGCGAAGAGGCAAAAGCTCTGCTCGATTACTTTGCGGGCATAAGCTACATATCAAACCTGCAGCGATCCGAGGACGGAGAGTATAGTTTTATTTATTCCACGCGCAGCATAAAGGAACTTCTGACTGCCGCCGGAAAAATACTTGAGATCTATGTTTATCACAAAATCAAAGAGCTGGGCAGGTTTGACGATGTAGTCAGCGGTTACGAGATAAACTGGGAAGAAACTGCCGTAAAAAATGAATTCGACTGTATTGTTACAAAGGGATTCAAAACTCTGTTCATTGAATGCAAAGCGCGCGCGGATATCGATCAGAATTTTTATTACAAGATATCTAAATTGTCCGAGCAATTCGGCATAAATGCGATAGCTGTATTGATTGTCGATACGCAGGAGCAGAACGCTTCCGGCAGCGCGGCGCTTAATACGGTGCAGAGACAGCGCGGCAATATGATGAATGTTGTTACAGTATGGAAGCCTGCGGATATAAATAACATCGGACATACTTTAATGAGAGTTATTAAGGGCGAATATGAAAGCGAGGTAGAATGATTATGTATACACCGAAG
>CAZVSW010000256.1:0-1820 GCA_964630005.1 uncultured Ruminococcus sp.
CGCCGATGGAAAGCTTTATCACGCCGTCAACAATATATCCGGCACTGCACTTTCCGACGGAGTCGTAATTACCGACGGCGGCAACCGCGCCGCGTATGAGATGAAGCATGATAAGCGTGCTTCTTTCAAAGAACACGTCGTCTTCAAGATCCTTTTCGTCAGGGCGCAGATATTTGGAAAGCAAGTCCGTGAGCTTCATAAAAGCGCCGGTGAGGAACGCTATTTTTGTAAAGCCCTTGTGCGGTATGGGAGTATATTTGCCGTCGATCATGCGGTTGAATTTATCCGCAGTAGAAAACGGAAGAAGTATGTCCGCGTTTTCGATTCCCTCAACAAGAGAGCAGACCCCGTTATCAAAGCAAAGCGTTGCAGCCGCGACGTTTTTTATATCAAAGCCGATAGAGACCTTTTTCTTTGCGATAAGCTCCTGCGCTTCGGGAAGCTGTTCGCAAAGCTTCGGAATGGCGCCGAATACGCCGAACAGATTAACGCAGGCAAGCGTATTTTGATCTTTTGTCATAGTGTCACCGTCCGTAATCAAGTAAAATTGCAAAACCATGTTTTCGGTAGCAAGTATAATTATACACATCATGAAAAATAAGTCAAGAACATTTGCGCTTTTTGATAAAATTAACCATTGCAAAACTTACTATAGCGGTATATAATAAAGGCGCTATGAGAAACACATCAACAAAAACCCTTACAAAAAAGATCGTACTTACAGCGATGCTTGCCGCAATGACATGCGTCGCGACGATGATAATACAGATCCCGCTTTCTGTCAACGGTTATGTCAACATGGGCGACGCAGTAGTTTTGTTTACCGCTTATCTGCTCGGACCGCTTTACGGAGCTGTCGCGGGCGGAATCGGCTCAATGCTTGCCGACCTGATCTCGGGCTATGTCATATTCGTGCCCGCCACCTTCGTGATCAAAGCGCTTATGGCGGCTCTCGCCGGGACAATGTTCAGACGGCTTTCCGAAACAAAGCTGAAAAGTCCTGTGATCACAATAATCTGCGGCATATGCGGCGAGATCGTCATGGTGGTCGGGTACTTCGCTTTCGCGGCTATATTCCTTCTCGACAGCGCGGCGGCTGCCGCCCTTGAGATCCCCGGAAACCTCATTCAGGCGGTATTCGGCGTTATCGTTTCCGCAATTCTTCATCAATTGATAAAAATCAAGGTCGACTGAAAGGCAACGACCGTACATACCAAACAAGATCAGCTGGTTCGAACGCTTATAACAAGTGTTTTCGATTCAGCTGATTTTTTTCGAAAAAAAGGCACGGCGGAAACGCATATGGGTCTGTCAACAAAAAACGTTGATATTTTTTTCGAAAAAGGGTTGACACAGCTGGTTTTTTGTGGTATCTTCCGTAGTCATAGAAGGTCAAAGCCCAGTCACGCATTGATCTTACGCGCCGCTGTACAGCGGCAACAAGAGCTGTACATACGATATTTCGCCTTGAAAGCAGGGATCTATCACCGTAAAAGAGCAGCGCGTCTTTTGCTGCTTTTCCGACACGGGATCCGCATGGAGTATGACTGCATAGCCCGCAGCGGCATAAGTCCGCGCCGCTAAGCGGTATCCATACGGATAAAAAATAACATGAACATTGAAAACTGTCTAACAAACAAACCCATCCCCGAAGAGATTCTGACCGCCGTTTCTGCGGTCGCACCAGAGAATGAGGAAATTCTCTACGCCATAATCGGCGACCTTTCCATTGACGGAAAGTATTTCGAAACCGCTCTCCTTGTATCCGCAGAGCGCTTCTATTCCTATGACCTCCCGTTTGAAAACAAAGTCTTGTCCTT
>CAZVSW010000257.1:0-1802 GCA_964630005.1 uncultured Ruminococcus sp.
GTTCCATATACAAATGTGGCTATAGGATGGCGCGAAAAACGCCTGAGATTTATAATTGAAAAGCCGCCGCATTCGTTCTTAAAGAACAGCGGCGGCCTGTACTTTTGGCGGATGCTTGTACGCTTATGCGTTAGCTTCAACGTAGGCGATAGCGTCACCTACAGTTTTGATTTTCTCAGCCTGTTCGTCGGGAATTGTGATACCGAATTCCTTTTCGAAATCCATGATGAGTTCAACTGTATCAAGGGAGTCTGCACCAAGGTCGGTGATGAAAGCAGCTTCGGTTGTTACTTTTTCGGGTTCAACACCGAGCTTTTCAACTACGATGTTTTTCACGCGATCTGCAATTTCTGACATGATAGTGTGGTATTTATAATTAATAATTTCATGTTTCGAAGTGCAAAGTAAGTAATTTTCTTACAAATAGCGAAATTTTTCTGTTATTGACGCGTGGATCATTCGCTCATGAATATTATATCTCTCTATTTATCAGAGCGTTAACACGCTTTTATACTGATGTGAAATATTGTTAAAGAGGGTGCGCCGGAATTATGTGTCTCGGCCGGCACGGGAAAAAGAAGAAAAACGCCGCCCTCGACTAAACTATTTTTCACATTGTTTGTCATATTTATACAAAGACTGATAAATTTTTTCTACTTTTGTAGTGTTTTTCCCCTTAGAAGATCCATCATAATATGAGTAACGATATAGAACATAACGCCACCGATACAGAAAGCACCAAAATTCCGGTAAGTACAGGCAGCCCGACGCTTGCATGGGTCTCGTTAGCCCTCGCATTATTGGCATGGGTTATTTTAATCCGCTTCAACGGCTATGTAGCTTTGGGAACGGCAATTGCATCGGCAGTTTGCGGTTTCATAGCTATGCCGCGCCGAAGCGCCAACATTAAACGCCTTGCAATAACTGCCGTGATTGCTTCGATTGTGCTTATTGTGGTCGTTTCGGCCTACCTTGTCGTTATAAAAATCGGACTTAGCTGAAACTTAGAAAAGACTGCGGTTTAAAGGCGCTATCCTTGGGCAGCCGGAAATGTCGATACGCTTCCCCCAGTGCAGGACGTCCTCGGCATAAGACCCGAAAAAGAATACGAATCCCGGAGTGAAAGTCATCTCGCCAAAAATAATCTTTCCATCAATATTATATAAGTCGACGCGCACAAAGGGAAATCCTTCCGCAAGCTTTTTGGCAATGCTCACCATTTCTTCAAAGTTCTTTGGCCGCTCGACAAGAGGATATGCATTCTGAGGTTTCCAGTCATAACGGTTCATGTCCATATCGTAATATTGGTCAACGAATGTATGCTTGGAAATATTTCGCTCAGTAATCGTATTGAGGGTATCAGGTATTCCGTTAATACAATAGAACTTATAATCCTCCGGTGAATTATCGGGATTGGCCTTGTCCTCGAGCAGGCGCTCTATTATCACCTTCGGCTTAATACCCCTGTAATGCCACTGGCCTGTCCGCTCGCCGTACTTGTCGACCATGCTCTTTTGAAGCCCTTTATATATCTTTCTCAGAGGAGCTGTACTTTTATCGCGGATAATATAAACGCTCTCGCTTCCTCCGGTGTGATTCGTTTTTACAACGCACTTGTCAGGCAGCAATGCGACAAAGGCATCAAAATCTGGGAGTTCATCCAGGATGTGATAGACCTCGTTAAGAATATGTCCCAGGCCTCTCTCCCTGACAAATTCCCTCACTTCTACTTTATCGGACAGACGCCTCCATTCACTAACATCAGTAGTAAACTCCAGCAGTGCGATTTTATCATATAAGGT
>CAZVSW010000258.1:0-1786 GCA_964630005.1 uncultured Ruminococcus sp.
AAATCGCCCTTCTTTCGCGCGTGGTTCGGTGATTGGCGAGCATTTGAACAAAATCGAACACTGTACGGAATCCGTGGGAAAACCGTAAGCTTTCATAATACTTCCGAAGGATCAAAATTTGTAAAAAACGGATTAAAAACACACACTCTTTTCAGGGGAGACGTTATCAATAAAGATACCGGATTCACTGTCAACATCGGTATGCATGTATACGATGATACGCTGACATATGCAAACAGAAGCTTTTCGCGTGACGGAAATACAAAAACTTACTCGGCGCGTTTATCGTTGTTGCAAAATATCAAAGAAATCGTTGAAAATTCTGTTCATCTCGAAACCTCAACGCTGAAAGAAGGAGAGACAAACAGCAACCGAGTTTTTATGCATTCATTTTATTCGCTTGGTGAAACTGAAAACAGTGCCTACTTAATTAAGCTTGCAGTAGATGAGTTTGAGTCAAATAACGGGGCACTCCGCAGAGCTTATAATGTAAACAATATAGAAATATCGCCCATTGCGGTATCTCAGGTTTACAAGCCTGCCGGCACAATGGGCGATATCGGAGGAAAAGCCTCCGAACAGCCGTTGAACGATAGAATTCAGGACAAGTCCTTAGCTCCTTCTGCTTCAACTGCCGTTGGATATAGTGTAGCAGATTTATACGGACTTGTCAAGACGTTCGACAAAAATTTTCATCCGAAGCCGGTGGAACCCATGCTATTGAACGAGGACGGAACGCCGAAAGTGTTCTATTATGGGACGAGCGCACGCTTTGACAGCTTTGATCCGGACGGGATGACGGCGCGCGAGGGTTTATTCCTTTTTGCGGAAAACAAAGACGCTGCTGCGGCATACGGCGAGCAGGTTATGCCGGTGTATTTATCGGCAAATCAGCTTGCGGATTATAACAATCTGCCTTCCGAGTTTTACAAGCTTCAAGACAAGCGGGCGCAGGTGCAATATCTGAAAGAGCGCGGTTATGACGGTTGGTATGCCGACATGGACAGCGACGGCAGGGGCGAGGTTTCTGTATTCGATGGCACGCAGATCAAATCGGCGGATGGGAACATCGGCACATTTGACGGCGGCAATCCCGATATTCGCTATTCCGTCAGCGAAGTAAGCGGTGCACAAGATTTCGAAGCGGCTGCCGAGTATGCCCGGATGATGCAGGAGGAATACGACCGGCGACAAGTGCTTTCCCCCTCAGATGCGGGAGAAAGCATATCGCGTTCGGAGCTTTCTAAAACCGATAAAAACTATCTGGAACGCACCGAACGTGCCTTACTACGTAAACTCTCCGATGCTCTCGGGGTTCCCTATCAGGCAAAAAAAGAATATCTTGCCGATATCGTTGGGCGGATTTCCGATGAATACCTGGATAAGGGTAATATTTCTCAAAAGCTGACCGATGAACTCTTTGAACGAGCCTTTGAGTCAGGACGTATTATTGACACGGAATAGTATGACCAATACGAGTTAGTCAAAGACTTTTTCCGCTCAAAGGCAATCGGGATATCGCCCGAAGTCAAACGCGATATCCCAGAATGCAATAGCTTCCGGAAAAGCACGATGGGAACGCTACGCATGGTGAATGCACCGTCTCCGTCGCAAGGCGTATTGGGGGGAATCGGTGCAGTCGGGAACAGTTATTTTTCAGTCGGTGATGCCTGGACGGCTCTTGCCGAAAGCGCACCGGAGCTTGTCAACGATGAAATGATAAACGAATCGGATCAGCTCAGGGCTATCTTTGAGATCGTACACGGGATTCAAAAAGCGGAATACC
>CAZVSW010000259.1:0-1776 GCA_964630005.1 uncultured Ruminococcus sp.
AATCCTCTTCCCGATCCTTATGCGGAATTAGCGGCGGCATATGCGGAAGATATGCCGAATTTAGAGTGAAGCAGGTTAAAGTGAGGGGTCGATTATCCCCTCACAAATTACAGCGGACGGCAGAGCCGACCGCATTTCGGGCAATTTTTGAAAAAAGAAAACGGGGTCTATGAGAAAGGACGGAATTATGGACGATAAAAAACAGAAGCATTCATACTGGCTGAGACCGTCATTGGTTATGGAAATGGAGAGCATGAAAAATGAAGCGAACGCTACCTCAAAAAGTGATTTTGTAACGCAGGCGATCGAATTCTACATCGGATATTTAAGACAGAAAAAATGTGTGGATTTCATATCGCCCCTGCTTGCGCAAAGCATCAAAAGTGAGATCGGAAGTGTGGAACATAATATCTCAAAAATGCTTTTCAAGCTATCGGTTGAGCAATCCATTGTAAATAATCTGATCGCAAGCCAAAACGAAATTAACGAATACGAAATGGAACGGCTCAGAGACTCATGTGCCGAAGAGGTTGCAAGGCTCGGCGGAGTTGTTACATTTGAAGACGCCTATGAATGGCGGCACGGTGAATAACAATGCCGAAGATTATATTTACAAGCCGCTATATCAAAAATCCTGCAAAGGTTAATGCAGGAAAGCTCATCAGATATATGGGAACACGCGAAGGCGTTGAAAAACTGCCCAACGGGATCGATAACAAACCGCCGACGCGGAAACAACGGAATTTAATATGCGAATGTATAACCGCCGTTCCCGAAGCGCTTATGTATCCCGAACTGAAAATGTATCAGGAACAGGAAAGTCGATATGCGGCGACAGAATTTCTTGACGCATTCATAGAACGCAACGCCGACCGTATTGACGGCATGAAAAAGTTGGTCAGTTACTACGGGGAGCGGCCGGGCGTTGAAAAGCTCGGCAGACACGGACTGTTTTCGCAGACGGATGATAAAATCGATATTGACAAGGTCGCAGATGAAGTGGCAAATCATGAAGGCATACTGTGGACACATGTAATCAGCCTGCGGCGTGAGGATGCAGAAAGGCTCGGATACAACAACGCCGAAGCATGGAAAGAGCTTGTCCGACGAAATACTCTGCAAATAGCCGAGGCTCATAAAATCGCCCCTTCCGAAATGCAGTGGTATGCCGCTTTTCATAACACAACACATCATCCGCATATTCACCTGATGGTGTATTCCAAAGATACTAAACAAGGCTATCTTACGAACAAAGGCATCGAAGATATGCGTTCACTGTTTGCAAAGGATATTTTCCGAAATGAAATGTATCAGGCATTTACCTTGGAAACACAGATGCGAGATGAGGTTCGGGCAGAAGCGAAAAAGCGGATAGACGAACTGTTGAGAGATGCAGAAACACCGATCGCCGCAACGGAAGAAATTCAAAATCTGTATGTCAGGCTGATCGGTCAACTTATAAATTACAAAGGCAAAAAGGTATACGGATATCTTCCGAAAAGTATCAAACAGACGGTAGATGCTATCGTTGCCGAGTTGGCAAAGGACGGGCGAATTGCAGAGTTATATTCTGAGTGGAACAAAGCGAACCGTGAAAAACTGTCCGTTTATTATGACAAGAAAAAGCCGGATATTCCATTGGAAGAAAACAAAGAATTCAGAGATATCAAAAATGCCGTTATCCGCTCTGCTGTTCTGATAGTGCAAAACGAACATTCGGTACAGGCTGTATCGGTCAATTCTTCTGTCGGGAATCTTATCGCTCAGCTTGCCAAA
>CAZVSW010000260.1:0-1756 GCA_964630005.1 uncultured Ruminococcus sp.
TATGAAATACTTCGCAACATCGGTAGAAGCAGGCCAACAACCTGTGTAGTTTCCCCACAGTACCCAACCGTTGAAATTGATTGCTGTTACTACGCCAGCGGAATAGCTGACAATATCGGCCTGTTGTACGGTGAGATTGATTTCCTCTCCTGCCTTGTTGACACATCCGGTAATAGGCAGACTCTTATTGGACGGTGATTCATACGGGCAATCTCCGTTGCCTTGATCCACCTCTGCGATCTTATCGCATACAAGAACGGACGCGTCAAAAAGATATGTGCCGACCTTCATCATAGGCCAGCACACAATCATATCTTCATCGGTATAACCGTTATCGCTCTTATAGCTGAGCACTTCGCTGTATTTGTCTGCGCCAGATGTGGAAGTGTCGAGGTCAACAACGGCTTTTCCACGGAACAGACCGTTGATTGTTCCTGCTTTGGTTGCCATGACGGCAGCAACGGTAGGAACAGAAGACCATCCGGGGGCGCAGATCAAGTCGGGGACTACGCCGAAAATCGACTTGCATTCTTCGATTTTCTCTACCGCTGCTTCGACCGTCTGCGCAGTGATTGCAGAAAGGTCAACCTTGTCATATCCGATTGTGAGTTCTGTTGCTGAGTAGTGAGTGCTGCTGCTCTTTAACGCAATGATCAGACAACCGTCCTCAAAGTATGTTTCATAATCGGTGTCTTTCACAAGAACATCAGCGCCGTCAGACACGGTCACTCCACTGTCAAGGGCATCGGCAGGAAGCGTTGTGATATGGTCTGTGAACTGGAACTTAGTTCCGGTCACTGCCGTTTTATGAGTTGCAGGGTCGAAGATGTTGTAGAAGATAGCCGGAGCCATTCCGAAAAGTTTGAAATGGGCATACATCGCCTGGCAAAGCGACCACTTTGCGGCGCCGGTATCATCTCTCCATTCTGTGCTGTATCCGCCGAGCTTTTCTGCTTCTCCGAAGTTATAGGCAATCTGAGGTTTCCCCTTATAGCCCTGACCGAGATGACACGGCCAGCAACCAATGTAGAAAGGAATACCTACGCCCGCTTCTTTTATAACAGAAAATTTCTTGTCAGACTTATAGGTGTTTACACCGTGATTAAGGGACATATCTTATCCTCCTCTCATTTTCTTTCGGTCAATGCCTTGTATGCATGGCTCATGGCATTACCGCCTTTTTTGATTTTTGCTTTTGCGTCTACAATATCCGTATCCGCAACGATGAGCGTGTCGATATGCGGATATTTTGCAATTGCATATTGCAGACTATCTTTAATGTGCTGGCGTGTTCCACGGTAAATTGTTCCGCCTTGGATAACGCCACGAATAGAAGGACCGAGATAGACGAATACGCCCTGCTCGTCCATTTGATTCGTTTGAACAGTCTTTTTTTGTTTAGTCACGCAAATTTACCTCTCTTTCTATGGGTGCTTCGATGAATGTGCCGACAAGTTCACCAGCAAAGTACGGTGCTGTATCATCAAGATACATAAGGCTTTCAAGTCCTGCATCGGTATCAAGCTTATAACGATTTTCGATAACGACGGTTTTCATCAAAGCAACGCGGATGGTTTCGACAAGATTCAGAAGCATTTTTGCCCCGTCTTCTTCATTCTCGTTGTAAACACAGAATATCAGCCGAACCAACGATGTTGAATCAGGACTTCTCCCGTGTATCTGCTTATCCATCCCATTAACAAACTGTATGAGAATATAGGGAGCGTACTTCTTTGCGGAAGAGCTGGACGGAAGT
>CAZVSW010000261.1:0-1733 GCA_964630005.1 uncultured Ruminococcus sp.
ATGCGGATTGAAATACTGGGTGTCGGGTTCGACAATATGACGGTAGAGCAGGCGCTTGCGCATCCTAATTGGAAAATGGGCGCTAAAATTACCGTTGACTGCGCCACCTTAATGAACAAGGGGCTCGAACTTATTGAAGCTGTTCGTTTGTTTGACATTGAACCGGATGATATAGAGGTGCTCATACACCGCGAAAGCATTTGCCATTCGGCTGTTGAATTTGAGGATCATACGGTTATTGCACAGCTTTCGCTGCCCGATATGCGTGAATGCATACAATATGCAATCACCTATCCCGATCGTCTGCCTTCGCTGACGGGACGGCTTGATCTGACGCGTGTCGGCAAGCTTACGTTTGCCGAGCCGGACGAAAATACCTTCCCGCTTCTTCCTTTTGCAAGGGAAACGGTTAAAAAACGCGGTACTGCGGCGGCGGCCATGAACGGCGCAAATGAAGCGGCAGTAGCGTTGTTTTTGAGCGGAAAGATCGGTTTTAATGATATTTCACGGCTTGTTATGAAGGCGACGGAAAAAACGCACTTTTCCGCCGATGTTACTCTTGATTCCGTAACGGAGGCAGACCGCGAGGCAAGGTCGATCGTCAATTGCCTCATCCTTTAGGAGGAACACATGTCTTTTGTTATAACAGTTTTATTTACGGTTTTACTTTTCGGTCTTTTGATCTTTATCCACGAGCTCGGACATTACACCGCGGCTCGCATATTCGGAGTCGGAGTCCGCGAGTTTTCGATCGGAATGGGTCCTAAGCTCAAAAGCTGGAAGGGAAAAGTAAATGATTTCTCCATCCGCGCTTTTCCGATTGGCGGTTATGTATCTATGGTCGGCGAAACAAGCGCCGATCAACCCGAAGAGGGCGATGAGGGCAAGGTTGCGCTCAACACAAAACCGCTTTGGCAGCGCGCTATCGTTATTCTTGCCGGTCCGGTAATGAACCTTGTATTCGGTTTCATTCTTATGACCGTGTTCGTTCTGTGCCTGCGCGTGCTTCCGACAACTACTGTTGACAGATTCGGCAGCGGTTCTATTTCCAATGCTACCGGTCTTGAGGTTGGCGACAAAATCGTCGAGATCGACGGCACTTCCATTCACGTGTATAACGATATGGCCTATATCGTCGCACTGCGCGGCAAAGATCCTCTTGATGTAACCGTGATAAGAAACGGAAGCAGGATCGTGCTTGATGACGTGATTTTTCCCATAGATTCTGCGAGCGGAGTTCCTATGGGCGATATCGATTTTCTTCCGCAATATACAAAAAAGACTTTCGGCAACGTCTTCTACAATGCGTTCTGGCAGTCGTATTCTACGATCAGGATGACATATGAGTCACTATTCAGGACCATTAAAGGCGAATACGGCATGGACGCGGTTTCCGGTCCTATCGGAATCGGAAGTCAGGTTGAAGAGGTCATATCGGAAAGCAAGGATATGTATGTAACCAGCATGAACCTGCTTTCGATGGCGATGCTTATTTCCGTAAGCCTTGGAATTATGAACCTTTTGCCGATCCCCGTGCTTGACGGCGGTCACTTGCTTTTCTATATTATCGAAGCAATTCGCCGCAAGCCGCTTTCGGAAAAGACACAAATGGCCGTTAATGCTGTTTTTATGGTGTTGCTGTTTGGGTTTATGATCTTTGTTTCGTTAAAGGATATATTCAGCCTCTTTTAAGGTAGGTTAATATGGAACGCAGAAAAACAAAAAGCGTGCGC
>CAZVSW010000262.1:0-1730 GCA_964630005.1 uncultured Ruminococcus sp.
TGCCCCACGGTAACCATGGATAGATAGTATACGATGAACATGATAATGGCGAATATGGGAAGTCCGAGCCAGCGGTTGGTGAGAACCTTGTCGATCTTATCGGAGGTCGTAAGCTTGCCGGCCTGTTTCTTTTTATAGCATGATCTGATCACCTCGCCGATATAGATATAGCGTTCGTTTGTGATGATCGATTCTGCGTCGTCGTCCATCTCGGTTTCGACGGTCTTGATGTCGCTTTCTATGTGCGCGGCGACCGCTCCGTCAAGCTTAAGCGCGGCAAGCACTTTCTCATCGCGTTCGAATATTTTGATCGCGTACCAACGCTGCTGTTCTTCGGGCATGTCATGAAGCACAGCTTCTTCAATGTGCGCTACGGCGTGTTCGACACTACCGGAAAATGTATGGCGCGGAATGCTTTTTTTGCCCTTGACCGCTTCGATCGCGGCTTCTGCCGCTTCGGTTATGCCCGTCTCCTTAAGGGCGGATATCTCGACCACCTTACAGCCGAGCTGTCTTGAAAGCTCGGCGCTATCGATCCTGTCGCCGTTCTTTTTCACCATATCCATCATGTTTACTGCGACAACAACGGGGATGCCGAGCTCGAGCAGTTGGGTCGTCAGGTATAGGTTCCTTTCCAGATTAGTGCCGTCTACGATATTCAGAATTGCGTCGGGGCGCTCGCCTATGAGATAATTACGCGCAACTACTTCTTCAGGGGTATACGGCGAAAGGGAATAGATACCGGGAAGGTCGGTAATGATCACGCCGCTTTGTTTTTTCAGCTTGCCTTCCTTTTTTTCGATGGTAACGCCGGGCCAGTTTCCCACAAATTGATTCGAGCCCGTCAGTGCATTAAACAGCGTTGTTTTGCCGCTGTTCGGGTTGCCCGCAAGGGCTATTCGCATATTCATCAGTTGTCCTTCTTTCGTATGTATTATTACATTTTTCGGATCATTCGATCTCGATCATTTCCGCATCCGCTTTTCTGATCGAAAGCTCATAGCCGCGTACAGTTATCTCAATGGGGTCGCCGAGAGGGGCTGTCTTGCGTATATACACGTCTACGCCTTTGGTTATGCCCATGTCCATAATACGGCGGCGTACCGGGCCTTCGCCGTGAAGCCTGACGACTTTGGCGGTGTCGCCGATGTTTGCCTGTTTCAAAGTTTTCATTGCTGTCCTCCTGAAATTGTTGTATGTTAAAGCCGCCGAAGCGGTATAAAATGAAGATAAGAGCCTCTATTATTGAAAAGGGACTTGCGCCTTTTCAATGAAATTTGTCATGCGGGCAAGTGAAATGCGCTTCGCGCGTGAGAGGCAAATTTTGCTTCATTTCCTGCGTAGCAGGAGCTTCATGTTGCGTAGCAACGTTTCATTTAAATAAATTCCGCGCCGTAGGCGCACCTATTAAAGAAAGAGGGGTTCGGGGAGAAAACAGCCGTAGGCTGTTGTCTTCCTGAATAAAATAAAGATCGTTTTTTCGGGGACATGCGCCTCGAAAAAACTCCCTAAGGCGAGCTCCGCGAGCCCTCGCGCCGAGGGGAGCGTTCAAAAGCGAAGCTTTTGTGGAGCGGCGATAAGCGCGAGAAAAGGAAAAGGGGTTCGCGGGGGAAAACGCAGTTTGCCCCTGCCTAAAAAGATCCCTCGCGCCGAGGGGAGCGTTCAAAAGCGAAGCTTTTGTGGAGCGGCGATAAGCGCGAGAAAAGGAAAAGGGGTTCGCGGGGGAAAAC
>CAZVSW010000263.1:0-1710 GCA_964630005.1 uncultured Ruminococcus sp.
TTCGAGCGCATTTTCAAGAGCCTTTGCAGCTCCTTCGCCGTACGGCATACCCGGTTTCGGATCGGAGTATACGCTGTTTATACGGATGAGATCCTGCAGGCTTTTTACGAGCGCGTCGTTGTTTTTATCGACAGCTGCATCAATTAAATTATTTAAACTCATTTTTTCATCTCCTTTATATATCACTTACTGGAGACCGATACCCCACTGAGTAATAGTCGCGAAAGTAAGGAGCAGACAGATTGCAACTGAAAGAATTACGAAAAGCGGAATAAAGAACTTGTACCATCTTCCGAGAGGAACTTTTGAAAGTCCGCAGATAATTGCAATACTGTTAGTAGGCCAGAGGAGCTGTGCATAACCGTGTCCTAAACTGTATGCGAGACAAGCTGTCTGACGAGTTACACCTGCGAGGTCTGCAACCGGTGCGATGATAGGCATTGTAGTTGATGCCATACCGCTTGCCGACGGCATGATGAATCCAAGGAGTAAGTGCAGGAAGTAGAATCCCGACGCTGTAGCCCAGCTTGGAAGATTACGAACGCAGAGGTAAAGATAATATACGATAGTATCGCTCATACCGGATGAATTGAGCACGATGTTAAGACCGCGCGCCATACCGATAACGAGACATCCCGAAGCCATTCCGTGGAACGAATCAACGAGATAGCTTAT
Source organism: uncultured Ruminococcus sp. (assembly GCA_964630005.1). Taxonomy (GTDB): domain Bacteria; phylum Bacillota; class Clostridia; order Oscillospirales; family CAG-382; genus UBA1206. The sequence continues at coordinate 676 of CAZVSW010000263.1, forward strand.
AGCCTGATCCATGTCGATCTTGTTGATGATGCAGAGCACGATTGCGAGAATGATATAAAGTCCCGAAATCTCGCTGAAGTACCAGCCGAGTGCCTGACAAGCATAAACAACCCAAAGGATCATAGCGATAAAGAGTAAGAGCGAAACCTTGTTCTGCCATGTGAAAGGAGCTTCTGTATCTGACATGTCCGAAGCAACATCACTGAAGTCAAGACCGTAAACAACACTCTTGCTTGGGTCCTTCTTGATCTTGCGGCAGTATACGAGAGTATATGCGATCCAGATGATAACCGTAATAGCAAGAACTACGAGACGGAATCCCATGCCCGAGAAGAGCGGAAGGCCGCTTACTGTCTGAGCAATACCTGTGTTGTAGAAGCTGATACCGCCTACATTGAAGCCGACAACTGCGGCAACGGCGGAAATAACGATACCTACAACAGCGTCATATCCGAGAGAAATACACATACCGATGAATACACCGATGAGCGGGTAAAGACCTTCCATTTCTCCCTGGAATCCGTCGAGCGCATAAACTGCAATGAATCCCGGAATCAGAATTGCGGTTTTGTCTTTAAGCGAGTTTTTCGCCGCGTTGATAAACCCGGTAAATGCTCCCGTTTCCGTAAGAATAATAGCGACCCAGCATCCGATAAAGATGAGGAATATAAGGTCAGCAGCTTCAACAAGACCGTCGTAAAGGTCGATGAATAACTGGAACGGACCTTCTGTCTTAGGACCATCTTCTGCTACATTTCTTTCTACGAAATGGAATGAATCAATGCTCTCAATAATCATTCTGCCCGATTCCGGATCTTCGACACGGTCGAAAGTACCTGCCGGTACTATGTATGTTAATAATGCGAGTATAACGATCAGTATTAACATTAAAACCGGAGTGGCAGGAGCTTTGAATTTGAACTTTTTCTTTTCTTTTTCCATTTTCTTTCCTCCTGAAAAACTAAAAATAATAGAATAACGCTCTATCAATGATATATTAAATATAATATATTACTGACAAGATACCGCACAATT
>CAZVSW010000264.1:0-1705 GCA_964630005.1 uncultured Ruminococcus sp.
CTGATCTTGCCGATCAAAGGAAGCTCCTTTGCCTTGCCGGTAACGGCATTGACAATGCCCACGATCATGAGAACGAGGAACAGAATGTTAACAAGACCGAGAACCCAGATCACGATAAGACCGACGATCGGAATAAACGCCAGGATTATTCCGAGGACAATCTCAACGACCCACCAAACAATTTCGATTATGGCGAGAACGAGACCCTGATTTGTGTGGAAACGGGCGAACTTTGAATCTTTAGCCAGGAAAAGCGGAATAAGTACCAGCCATGAAAGATATGCAAGCACACCCATCACCTTGTTGTTTTCGATGTCCGAAGCGTCCATACCGGATGTATAATCCGCAGTATTGTTCAGATTCGAAACGGTGTTGCTGAAGTCATTGGTACCTGCGCCGCATGACGGACAAAACTTGGCGTCGTCTTTAATTTCGGCGCCGCATTTTTTGCAAAAAGCCATGTTAAATATCACCTTTCAAAAAATTTCGCATGAATTCCCCGGCAGGACAAGATTCGAACTCGCATCGGTTTTGACGTTGTGATTTTCGAGTGATTTTTGAAGCACGCGACGAAATGCTATCACACTTCAAAAAGCACCGAAAAGCGACGCTGTCAGGCGGTGCGTGTTCGGATCTCGTCCTGCTAAGCCAAGTCAATACCCCCACGGTCAAACGACCTGCTTGGCAAAACAAGGCACAACACGGCCTTCATGCTTTATAAAAGATTATACTCGCCTGTCCGAAAAAGTCAATACTTTTTCGCGATTAGTCTGAAATGCCGACAATTTAAATTCACCGGCAACGATATTTTGCGAAAAATCACGAAAGAATGCTATTGACAAATACTGCTGATGTGTGTAAAATATATATGTAAATAATTTGCTGTGAGCCACGTGCCGCAGCAAGTCACATTTCTGAAACGGAGGTATAATGGCAATGAACAACTGCACTGCAAGCCGCAACAACATCATATCAAATTCCTGTGCAGCGATGAGTTCTTGCAATTGCTGTTCTGTTTCGCTTTCCGCCCGTAACTCAGCATTCTATTCTTTTGCAGTACGCTTTTTTGCGTATTGCTTTTTTTATTACTTTTACTTTACCGCAAAAATGGAACCGCAAAGGATACAAGCTTGACCGGGCTACAACATTGTAACTGCGAGCGGTTTCCTTTACGGGAAGCCGCTTTTTTATTACCGAAAACTAATTTACGAAAAGGACGAGAAATACTATGAACGATCTCATCAAAAGACGCGAACAACTTGAAGAAATAGACTCCGCCATGGCAGAGCTTTTTGAACGCAGAATGAAAATATGCGAGGGTATCGCCGAATATAAGCGCCAAAACTCTCTGCCGGTTCTTGATAACGAGCGCGAAAAACAGTTGCTCGAAAAGAATTCGGCTCTTATAAGCGACGAAACCTGCCGCGAATATTACGTGCAGTTCATGAAAAATGTAATGAAGCTTTCAAAAGACTGCCAGCAGCGCTATCTGAGCGGCAGAAAGGTCGCTTATTCCGGAACTGTGGGAGCTTTTGCTCATTCAGCCGCAAAAAAACGCTTCCCGGAAGCAGAGCTCGTAGCATTCGCCGAGTTTGCAAGCGCATACGCCGCTGTCGAAAACGGCTACTGCGACTGCGTCGTACTTCCTATCGAAAACAGCTATGCGGGCGACGTGGGCAACGTAATGGATCTGATGTTTTCGGGC
>CAZVSW010000265.1:0-1669 GCA_964630005.1 uncultured Ruminococcus sp.
GCTCGCCCTGATTTTAAAAAAACGCGGTTACAACGTCGCCGGTTACGACGAAGCCCGCGGCAGTGAAGTTGAAATGCTTGAAAACGCGGGCATTCGGGTATCTGCCGACGCAGATGAGATATGTCTTGACGGCTTTGACGCAATCGTATACACCGCCGCACTGCACGATTCGCATCCCGCAATGCAAAAAGCTTACGCCTCAGGCAAGCCCGTCTTCACCCGTGCTTCCCTTCTCGGCGCTATCGCCGGCGGATACACTCATTCGGTCGGCATATCGGGCACTCACGGCAAATCCACCACCTGCGGTATGCTTTCGAGAATATGCGAGCTTGACGGCAATTCAACTTATATCGTCGGCGCGGTGCTCCCGTTTATAGGTTCTGCCTATAAGCTCGGTACGGATGACCGTCTAGTCTTTGAAGCGTGCGAATACTGCGATTCGTTTTTGGAGTTTCACCCATCGCTCGCTGTAGTTATGAACGTAAGGCTCGACCATACCGATTATTTTAAAGACGAAAACGCTATAATCGAATCGTTCAGAAAATACATTCACGGTTCGAAGTCCGCCCTTATAAACGCTGATGACCCAAACGCGCTTTACGCCGCCACGCACTCCGGAACACCGTTTCACACGTTTTCCGTTAACGGCAAAGCTGATTTTTCGGCTTTTTATTCCGCAAACGAACATGGATTTCCAAAATTCGAAATTTATGAAAAAGGCGTCAGAGCCGCGCATATAACGCTCGCCGTTCCGGGTGCGCATAATATCTATGACGCGCTTGCGGCCTATGCCGCCGCACGTCTGATCGGCATATCGCCCGAAAAAGCAGTCGAAGGGCTTGAACTGTTTCACGGCGTCAAAAGAAGGTTCGAATTCTGCGAAGGTATTGACAGCAAAGCCTCTTTTTATTCAGACTATGCCCATCACCCTGATGAGCTCAGAGCAACTCTTTCCGCGGCACGTCAAATGACCTCCGGCAGAGTTATCGCCGTCTTTCAGCCGCATACGTACTCACGCCTCAAATCGTTCTTTAATGAATTTGCCTCAGCGCTCGCGAGCGCCGACCGCGTCATTGTCACAAACGTTTTTGCGGCCCGCGAAACCGACGACGGAACTATTTCCGGGGAAATGCTCGCAGGAGCGATAAACGGAGCGGAATACGACGCAGATTTTGAAAGTATTGCCGAAAAACTGCTGTCTGACGCCGCCGACGGCGACACGGTTTTGATATTGGGGGCGGGCGATATCGTACGTCTTGCAGATATTCTGAAAAATAAAGCAAAAAAGGCTTGACAAAACCAAAAAAATGTTGTATATTTAAGTGTTCGCATTTACAGATACTTATCGGGAGGTGTATAATACATGGCAAAATGCATTTACTGTGGCAAGGGCGTTACCTTCGGTCACAATGTTTCCCACTCCAACAGAAAGACCGCAAGAACCTGGAAGCCCAACATCAGAAAAGTCCGTGTTGTCGAAAACGGCACAAGCAAAGTTGTTTCTGTCTGCTCTCGTTGTCTGAGAAGCGGCAAGGCAAACCGCGCCGCTCTTTAATTTACATGGCAAAATAAATCCTCGCTTTGTTTAGCATAAGCGAGGATTTTTTTGTTTAGCAGCAGTGCCCAATACGATGCAGCAGTGCGTCAGCTTTTTTCAATTTTCCTGGCA
>CAZVSW010000266.1:0-1654 GCA_964630005.1 uncultured Ruminococcus sp.
CCACAACATCAATGCGATCGGCATCGGTGCGGCAAGCGCTATGTAAAAACCTTTTCTTTCTCTGATCTTTTTCCCCATGCTGCATATCATACTGGCTAAAAAAAGAATCATACCCAGCTTGGCGGCTTCCGCCGGCTGAAAAGAAACACCACCGATATAAATCCATCTTCTCGCACCATGCGATGTACGCCCGAAAGGAATAACAAGAGCGATAAGTACCGCCGAAACAATATAGCCAAGCACGGCAAACCGTTCCCAGAAATGATAAGGAATATTGGCTACTACCAGCATAGCCGCAATTCCGAGGATTGTCGCCCATAGCTGTTTTCTCAGATACCATGTGGAATCCCCGTCAAACTGCAGATTGGCTTCATAAGAACTTGTTGAATACACCATGACCAGTCCGAATCCCAACAGGAAAATGACTATGAACAATAAACTATAATCCATGTAGTTGGCGATACTATTCGATTTTCTACGTGCTAAAGCTCTCTCTGCCACGCTTACGACTCCTTCATTTGATTTACAAACTCTTTAAATTCACGACCTCTTACTTCATAATTCGGAAACATTCCCCAGCTTGCACAGGCGGGAGAAAGCAGCACCGCATCTCCGGACTCTGCCTTTTGTACACAGATATCGAAGGCTTCTTTAAAACTATCGGCGGATACGATATTTTGTACCCCGTGTTTTCTGGCGCATGCTTCTATCTTCTCCTTGGTCTGCCGATCAGGACAAGACATTTCACCTTGTTATCAAACGCCTCTATCCATTCGTCATATTCATTCTGTTTATCATAACCGCCGCCTATTAAGATCGTAGGCTTTGACATCGCCTTAATCCCCTGAATCGCAGCGTCGGGATTAGTCGCCTTAGAATCGTTATAATAGTCCACGCCTCGCTTTGTTGCCACAAACTCTATCCGATGTTCAACTGCCTTAAAAGATTTTACGGTTTCTAACGTTTTGGCAAGCGGTACACCCATTGCCTGCGCTATCGCGATCGCCGCCATAACATTTTCCACATTGCAGATGCCGACCAAATTCATTTCATGGATATTCATCAGCCTCTCTGCTTCCCCGTCATGCGCATAATAAATCTCTTCGCCCTCTAAATAATACCCGTTATTTAATTTTCTCTCCGAAGAAAAATAAACGACGCCGGCCGGACATCTTTCGCCGAATGCCCTTGTATACTCATTCTCATAATTCAGTACACAGACATCCTCTTTTGTCTGATTCAGGGCAATGCTTTCCTTGACCGCAGTGTAATTTTCCATCGTATGATGTCTGTTCAAATGATCCGGCGTAATATTTAAAACCGCCGATACATGCGGATGAAAAGAGGAAATCGTCTCTAGCTGAAAACTGCTGATCTCTGCAACCGTAACGGTATCTTCATTTGATAAAAGCGCTGTTTCTGTATAAGGATTGCCGATATTGCCTACCACAAAGACGCTTTCATAATATGACTTCATAATTTCACCGACTAAAGACGTTGTTGTCGTCTTGCCGTTTGTTCCGGTAATTGCTATGACTTTTCCTTTTCCAAGTACATAGGCAAGCTCTATCTCTCCCCATATTCCGATATCTTTCTTACGGAAGCTATCCACAAACTCCGTGTCTACCGGAACCCCGGGACTTAAAATAACAAG
>CAZVSW010000267.1:0-1638 GCA_964630005.1 uncultured Ruminococcus sp.
CTTGTTGTCAAGCTCTTCTTTTGCACGGTCGGTGCAAGCACCATAGTCGTTGCCGTATGATTCTTCGGGAACGATGCGGAAAGGCTCGCCGCCTGTTTCCTCTGCAATCCACTGCGCCATTTGCTGACCGTTGCCTGACCATGAGAAATAGGCGACCAAAATGTTGCTTTCGCCCTTGACCTCCGATTCAGGCTCGTTGTCAATGGCGGTGTGATTTCCTCCGCAGGCAGTGAGTCCAAACAGCATTGCAAGACTCAAAAGCATGGTGATTAACTTTTTCATTTTTTCTCCTTGTTATGATTTATTCATCTGTGCTTCCCAAAAGCGCGCAGCACTGTTTATCCATCTGCTTCCGTTCCAGGTCCGAAACCGTTCGGATTTACGCTTTGATTTCAGGGTGTATACGTTTCTATCTGACTCGGCAGTTTGTCTGCACAACCTGTCAGCAGTACGGCAAATAAAAGAACGATCACGCCGAGCGAAACAAATTTTTTCATGATAGACCCCTCCTTACGCCTGTATATCTATATTATAAACGAAACGAGACCTTTTTGAAGTCTCGTTTCGTTTATCAGTATATACCGAAAGGTTATAACTCGGCAAGGTATGTTTGAGCGGAAACGTATTGAGCAATACAGGCGGCAAAAATAAAAAAGGCGGCAGTGCAATACTTTTCGGTATTGAACTGCCGCTGAATTTTTTTGAGATAAACCCGTTATCTTTTATTCATTTGCGCAGAGCTGCAAATACGCATTTTTACAATTCGGGGTATTCGGTTTATGCGAGCGGTTTAGCTGTTACAAAGAGAAAATCCCGTTCGGGCATTTTCGTGATGTCTTCCATACCTTCAAAGAAATCGAAAACCGTCCAGTTAAAGAGGATTCTTTCGGCGCCGTAAACACCGTAGCCGTCCTGATTGTGATCGGTCGTGTCATATGGATCGGCAACAATGATCACATCATCCTGAGTGGTTTCGGTTCCCATGGTGTCATAACCGATGATGACCTGCCAGTGACCGCCCCAGTCGTTCCAACAGATCAGAATGGGCGTGCCATTTTTAAGATTCTCAACAATCCATTCGGTTGTGATAACGTCATACATGGCTATCGCACTGCCATCCTCATCAAAAAAGGGTGTTCCGTCTTTATCGGCTTTGCCGTAATAATCATATGTACTGTGAACTTCAAAACCGCCGACATGCTCAAAAACGGAAAGAACTTGTGCGACGCTTGTTGCTCCGGTAAGCTTGAAATTGCCCGCTTCGTTGCGCATCTGCGCAAGATCCTCTTCGGTATAATCAGCAAGCTGATCAAAATAGGCGAGGGTCATCAGCGTGCTTGCGATGCCGCAGCTACTTTCGCTGGTCTGCTGATAAGTTTTGAATCCCGTAAGAATCGTCAGTGTATCAGTAGATTTCATATTATAGAAATCAAGGTGATTGAAATAAGAGGTATCGCTGTGATCGCCGTCACGCTCGACGGCATCAGCCCCGTATTCGGGATCAAGATCGGTTTTGTGCGGGAGTTTCATTTCGTCCGAGTAGTTCCCGCTTTCGGATTTTTTTGCACATCCGGTAAAAAGTGCCGAAATGCAAAGGATAACTGCAAGAAAGCATACAAATAATTTTTTCATGGCTTC
>CAZVSW010000268.1:0-1612 GCA_964630005.1 uncultured Ruminococcus sp.
TAGCAGAGATAGATTGTAGATTGAAGTTTTTTTGCCAAGCTTTTTTTTCAAAAAAGCGTAAATAAAATTAAGGCGTTGCTCAAAACCCCATTTAGGGTTCTTTAAAAAAGCTCTTATAAAGACCCAAAAAGCTTAATGCCGGTTATACTTAATAGCTGCGGAGAAAATAGAACACTTTAGTAAAAATTTTATCCGTAGCAGAGATAGATTGTAGATTGAAGTTTTTTTGCCAAGCTTTTTTTTCAAAAAAAGCGGAAAGCGAGGATAACACATGAACGAAAATATTTCCGAAAGAAATTCCGAAATTTCCGAAGATATTTCAATTGAAAAAGTCAATTCGTCTTACGACGATAACCAGATCCAGGTGCTTGAAGGACTTGAAGGCGTAAGAAAACGCCCCGGTATGTATATAGGTACTACGTCGGTCAAGGGTCTGCATCACCTTGTTTATGAAATAGTCGATAACTCCATCGACGAGGCGCTCGCCGGCTATTGCGACGATATACGCGTCATCATCAACGCCGACGGCTCTGTCACCGTAAAGGACGACGGCAGAGGCGTTCCTTCGGGAATCCATCCCAAACTCCATATGCCCACCCTTCAGGTTATTTTCGCAACACTGCACGCCGGCGGTAAGTTCGGCGGCGGGGGCTATGCTATCGCCGGCGGCCTTCACGGCGTCGGCGCGTCGGTCGTCTGCGCGCTTTCAAAACGGCTCGTCGCCGTTAACTGCCGCGACGGCAAAAAATATACCATCGAATTCGAATACGGCAAACTGTCTAAACCCTTTACCGAACTCGGCGATACCGACGACCACGGCCTGACGGTCACTTTCTGGCCTGACGACACCATCTTTGAAACCGTCGATTTCGACCCCGAGATCATACGCTCGCGCCTCCGCGAGCAGGCGTTCCTCAACGCGGGCGTCAAGCTGACGCTCGTCGACGCCAAAGGCGGGGAGGAGCTCACCGAGGTGTTCCACTACGAGGGCGGTATCAGAACCTTCGTCGAGTACCTCAACTCACAAAAGGGCGCGGAGATCATCAATAAAGACGTTATTTATGTGTCGGGCAGAAAAGATACCTCGGTCGCAGAGGTCGCTATGCAGTATAACGATACATATAACGAGACCATACTTTCCTTTGCCAATAATATGCATACCGTCGACGGCGGTACGCATGAGACCGGCTTCCGCTCGGCGCTTACAAAGGTGTTTAACGAATACGGCAGAAAATATAATATCCTGAAGTCCGACGAAAAGCTTGCCGGCGAGGATACGCGCGAGGGGCTCACCGCCATCGTCAGCGTAAAGCTCGTCGACGCACAGTTCGAATCGCAGACCAAGGCCAAGCTCGGAAACAGCGAGATGCGTACGCTCGTCGAATCCATCGTGACGGATAAGCTCACCGAGTATCTCGAGGAAAACCCTGCCGTTGCAAAGGAGATCATCGAAAAACAGATCTCCGCTTTCAGAGCGCGTGAAGCGGCAAGACGCGCGCGCGAGCTGACACGCCGTAAGGGACTGCTTGAAACCACCACCCTCCCCGGCAAGCTCGCCGACTGTAACGAACAAAACGCGGAGTATACAGAGCTCTTCCGTGTAGAGGGTGAC
>CAZVSW010000269.1:0-1607 GCA_964630005.1 uncultured Ruminococcus sp.
ACATTTTCGGTATGGCGCTCACGATCGGAGCGGTGTTTATAATCTCAATTTTTAAGGACAAAAACGGACCGCAAAAATCAAATGTTAATAAAATATAAATTTTTGGCATTTTGTTTGACAACGGCGCATAAATGGGTGTAAAGTATATATTGCATAAACCTAGAAATTTTATGTTTAAGGAGGAAATTGGAATGAAGAAGGTTTTAGCGGTAGTTCTTACACTCGTAATGGTTATGTCGTTTGCAGCATGTGGCGGCTGTTCGGATCTCGCATCAGGTAAGCTCACTCTTACAATTCCTGACGGATTTGAAGAGCAGGCAAATGCACCTGAGGGTATTTCACAGTATTGGGCTGTTGCAGACGGTTCAAACATCAATATGTCGGAAACTGACTCGGATCCAAGTGTAAAGAACGCTAAGGAAGATCAGCTCCTCAGCCTTGTTAAGGATCAGATGGAGCAGGTATTCGGAACAGAAGTTGATGCAGAAATGGTTTACTTTGAGGGCGGCGAATTCCTCGGCACACCGGGATACAGCATGTGCATCAAGTACAATGTATCGGGTATCGAGTTCACTCAGTATCAGGTAATGGCAGCAACAGAAGACGGTACATATGCATGGACTATGACTGATATGACAGGCGAGCACGAAGACGAGTTCAAGGCAATGATCGACGGCGCTGTGATCGAGTAGTAAACAAAAGATAAATACAGCGGTTTGACCGCACAAATTGAATTTGAAATTGAATAAAAAGGCTCGGAGCTAAAATGCTTCAAGCCTTTTTTACTTTTTTGCTCTGCGCATGCTGCATACCACATGACGCATATGGCATACGGTATGTGGTGACTGCATCAGAGCAGCTGCTCTATATTCTTATCCGGCGAGCGCAGGCGGCGCTTTAGTTTATACAGACATTCGGGGTCGCGCGTTATATAATTCACGCCTTCACGGCAAGTGAGCGATGCTTTGAATCCCAGCTCATGCACCACTTTTTCGCTCGTGTCGTAATAATGGCCGAACGGGTAGACCATTGCGGTAGGAGTTACGCCGACGATTTCGTTAATACGCGTCTGGAAAAGAGAAAAATCCGCTTTTATTCTTTCCTCGTAACTCTCGCTGCTTTCTCCGCTGTTTTTCCTGATCGAATCCGGGCCCGAACTGCTGTGAATATTATATGTATGGTTTTGAATTTCGAATACGCCTGAAAGCGCCATTTCACGGAGATGATCCCAGTTCAGATAAGCGTAGCATTCGTGCGTATTCTTAATTGCGCTGTAATTATCGGTATATTTTCCGACCGGAGAGATCACAGCTTTCATACCATATTCCTGAAGCAGCGGATAGGCGTACATGTAGTTGTTGTAATAGCCGTCGTCAAATGTCAGCATGACGGGTTTTTCGGGAAGCGGCGTTCCGTTTTCCACATAGTTTATGAGATCCGCAAATACGACTGTCGTGTAGCCGTTCTCTTTCAGATATTTCAGGTCTTCTTCGAATATGGAAGGGTCTATAAAATATGTGTTCTGATACTTGCTTTGACTGACGAGCGAGTGATACATGAGAATCGGGAGGCGCACGCCATCGTGCGCGGCGGCATCGGCGGTATCC
>CAZVSW010000270.1:0-1596 GCA_964630005.1 uncultured Ruminococcus sp.
AGGGACAACACGCTCCGCGCGTTTTCCCCTGTTAGACCTCTTTCTTTAATAGGTGCGCCTGCGGCGCGATTTTATTCCGTCTATCGAAAGAAAGAAATCATGGGGAAGCACATTTTCCCGCTGAATACAACATTTAACACAAGCAAAATAAGGAATCGTCCATGAAAAAGTTCCGTCTGTCGCCGTCTGCCGCGGCGATCGCGGCGATTGCCGCCATCAGCATAATTTTAAACATTGCCGGCATATTCCTGCTCCCCGCCGAGCTTCAGACCCAGATCAATCTGACCGGCGGCAGCATCGAACCCATGAAAAAGCCCATATACCTGCTGTTTTCGTCGGCGCTTATTGTCATATGCTCCGCCGCAGGGCTTTATCTGCGCGAAAAGCGCGTGCGCTATCTGATCGTCGAATCCATCCTCGCCGCCGCCAACATCGCGGTCTTTGTCGGGAATCTTCTGTTTTAAAATACCTGATCTCGGAGGTGCGCCATGGCGCTTGAAAATAAATTGGGGCTTACAAGCCCGGCAGAGCTCGCCCGCGAAGAAGAGCGTCTGAGCAAGAAAAAAGCGCTTGAACTTTTTGAAAACGGCATGCTCGATAAATTGCAGGCCGGCAGCTTTTCCGCCCTGAAAGCGATCCATAAACATCTTTTCGAAGATATCTACGCCTTTGCCGGCGAGCTGCGCACCGTCAACATTGCAAAGGGCAACTTCCGCTTTGCGCCGCTCATATATCTCGAATCGGCGCTTGAAAGCATTGATAAAATGCCGCAATCTACATTCGATGAGATCGTCGAAAAGTATGTAGAAATGAATATCGCCCACCCCTTCCGGGAAGGAAACGGGCGCAGTACCCGTATTTGGCTCGACATGATCTTTAAAAAAGAGCTCGGCATGGTCGTCGACTGGAGCAAGGTAGATAAAGAAGATTATCTGCTTGCCATGGAACGCAGTCCGATCAAGGACATTGAAATCAAACAACTGCTGAAAAACGCCCTGACCGACGACGCCGACAGCCGAGAACTCTATATGAAGGGTATCGATCATAGCTACTACTACGAGGGCTACGCGGCGTTTAAGGCGGAAAATCTGTAGCTTTTTTGACGGGTGATAACGCTCCGCGTTTTCTCTCCGTAAACCTCTCTTTTTTTAAGGAGTGTCGCTTCGCGACAAATAATTTATAAAAATTAAGCGTTACTTCACAGATCATGTTTATTCTATATCTATGTCCTACGCATTTTTACGCTTTTTTCGAGAAAAAAGCTTACAGATTGCTTGCTGAGTGCGAAACATAATTGCGTGCAGAATTTGCGCAATCTGTCTGTGAAACACGGGCTACGCCCGGTTTCTTTGATTTATTATACTCAGGGGCGGAAAACCTGATGTTTTCCCCCCTGAAACCCCCTTTTCTTCCGATAGACGGAAATAAACTCTGTCGCGAAGCGACACCGCTTAATGAAAGAGGGGTTCGGGGAGAAAACAGCCGCAGGCTGTTGTCTTCCTGAATATAATAAAGATCGTTTTTTCGGGGACATGCGCATCGAAAAAACTCCCTAAGGCGAGCTCCGCGAGCCCTCGCGCCGAGGGGAGCGTTCAA
>CAZVSW010000271.1:0-1563 GCA_964630005.1 uncultured Ruminococcus sp.
GTTCAAAAGCGCAGCTTTTGTGGAGCGGCGATAAGCGCGAGGAGGAAAAGTGGTTCGCGGAGAAAAACGTAGTTTGTCTCCGCTTTTGTTCACCAAACGGACGATGATCCGTTTGGTGAGTTTTTGTTTATGAAATTAATATGTTACGGTAATTTTTCTACTCGTTTCGCCGGTAACTTCGATCTGAACGCGTATTGCGTCGCGGGGGAGCACGTCTTCGAAATTTTCGCTCCATTCGGTGAGGATGATGCCGTTTCGCTCCGCGTAATCGTAAAAGCCGGTGGAGTAGAGGTCGTCCTCGTCCTTTATGCGATAGAGATCGAAATGAAATATCGAAACGTTCTTACCGAGATATTCGTTGACGATCGCGAATGTCGGCGAGTGTACCAATCCGAGGCATTCGGGCGCAAGCTCTTTCACGATTCCGTGCGTAAAGGCCGTTTTGCCCGCGCCGAGACCGCCGTAATAGCACAAAAAGCGGCGCTCTTTCAGTATAGGGCACAGCTCTGCCGCGATTTTTTCGGTATCTTCGGTTGAATTTGAAAAATATATTTTTTCTGTCATAGCAAGCCTCGATCAATTAAGTTTAGGTTATTTTATCACGTACGGCGGCAAATAACAAGTCTTTTTTCGAAAGTTGCGCATATAAATGTTTTGGGCGGGCTCAGACGTCTGAAATACTTAAAAAGGGGCGAGAAGCATTAAGAAGAGGATAAAAACACACGGCGGACAGCTTTTCGGCGGAGCGGCGGTGCTTTGCATTTTCGGACTTGCCACCAAGGGGCTTGGCATGATGTTCCGCGTATATCTGTCAAACCGTATCGGCAGTGAGGGCATGGGGCTTTATCAGCTTATACTTTCCGTTTATTCGCTGTTTACCACATTTGCCACCGCGGGACTTACGGTAAGCGTATCGCGCCTCACGGGCGAGGCGCTGGGAATGACCGACCCGGAACGCGCTTCGGCGGTCTGCCAAAAATCAAAAAACACCGGCATAGCGTTTTCGCTCATACTTGGTGCCGTGTCGCTTGCAGTAATGTTTGCCGGCGCGGGCTTTACCGCAAAATATCTGCTTTATGATGCGCGGAGCGCCCTTCCTATGCGCATACTTTCGCTTTCGATGCCTTTCATGGCGGCCGCGGCGTGCTACAAGGGTTACTACATAGCGTCCCACAAGGTGATCGTAACTGCTTCTGCTCAGCTTTTGGAACAGATAATGAAGATCGCCGTTACATATCTGTTTTTCACGGCGTTTCTTTCGACTACTACAGATATCGGTCTGCTGACTACCGGCATAACGATCGGACTTTCGGTAGGCGAGGCATTCAGCTGTTTGTATTTTATCGCTTTTGACGTTTTCGGCGGCAGAAAAGCTGTCTTTCCGAAGGGAGAAAAACGTCTCTATCCGTTTAAAAAGATCACGGGCGTGGTGCTTCCGATCGCCGCCGGAGCATATGTTACCGGCATTCTGCACACAGCCGAAAGCGTGCTGATACCGTTTTGCTTTTCGCTTTACGGCGGGGACAGAGCGGCAGGGCTCGCCGATTTCGGGCTGATAAGAGG
>CAZVSW010000272.1:0-1553 GCA_964630005.1 uncultured Ruminococcus sp.
CATGAAGTCCCTTGATAAAGCCTGCGTCATCGCCGAGAGCATCGAGTACATTGTTGCCTACTCTTGTCATGATGAGCATGTTAAGAACAACGTAGATAGAGTCTGTAAGCTCAATTCCGTATTTAGCGAAGTCAGAACCGACGATACCCATTGAGTAAGGGATAACGTACATTGTTCTGCCCTTCATGGAACCGCGGTAAAGCTTTGAGAGCTTGTCGTAGCATTCCTTAGGATCCATCCAGTTATTGGTAGCACCTGCGTCTTCCTTCTTGCGGGAGCAGATAAAGGTACGGTTTTCAACACGTGCAACGTCGTTGAGAGCGGTGTGATGCAGGTAGCATCCGGGGAGCTTTTCCTGATTGAGTTTGAACATTTCACCGGAAGCACAAGCTTCTGCTCTGAGCTGTTCAGCCTGTTCTTCGCTGCCGTCGATAAGGACGATGTTAGCGGGTTTAACAAGGTCGATCATTTCCTGAAGCCATGCAGTCAGTTTTTTGTTCTTGATGTTTTCAATGGTCATGGTTTTGTTTTCCTCCGTTTATGTTATTATTTTTTTGCTTGAATATAGTCTGCGATACGGGCGAAATCATATATATCCATTTCTTCGCCGCGCACGGTTTCTTTCAGACCCATGTCTATCAGCATACCACAAATTTCATCTTTTGTAAAGGGTAATTTGAAACAAGAATTGAAAGAATTCGAAAACATTTTCCGACGCTGTGCAAAAGCAGCCTTGATAACATCGAAAAAAATGGTTTCGTCAATGGGAGAGACCGGCGGTTTTTCATATATTTCAAACATAACTACGCTTGAATCGACCTTGGGAGGCGGTGAAAAAGCGCCGGACGGGACGTTGAAAAGCTTTTTTACGTTTGCATAATAGTTGCAAACGGCTGTAATTGCTCCGTATTCGGACTCGCCTTTTTTTGCAGTAAGGCGGGAAGCGACCTCTTTTTGAACCATAACGGTTATTCTTGAAAAAAGCCGGCTTTCGAGCAACTTCATTATAATGGGAGTTGTGATGTAATATGGCAGATTTGCGCACACAACCGGTGTAAGACCGCAAAAGTGTTCGGATACAAGAGAATTCAGATCGGTATTCATTATATCCTGATTAATGATGACAACATTATCGCGGTTCTCAAAGCGGGTGTTAAGAAAGGACATGAGGTCGCTGTCGATCTCGACCGAAACGACCTTTGACGCGGCGCTTGCGAGCTCCTCGGTAAGGATGCCCTGACCCGCTCCTATTTCCAAAACGCCGCAGCCGCTGTCTATACCGCTTTTATCAACGATCTTTTTCGGTATTGCCGGCGAGGTAAGAAAATTCTGACCGTACTGTTTTTTCTTGCGGTATGGTTCCATTATTCCTTGTCGATCACAGTGAGGAATTTGGCGTTACCGTCAACGGCGAACTGCCCGTGCGGTACGGCGGGATTGAAATATACCGAATCTCCTTCGCTGAGATAGATGGTTTTCGATCCGATCACGACGCCAATCTTTCCGCTGATCACATAGTTGAACTCCTGACCGCCGTGTGTGACGAGCTGAGG
>CAZVSW010000273.1:0-1543 GCA_964630005.1 uncultured Ruminococcus sp.
AACGTTTGAAATCAGCTCGTTTTTCTGCTGTTCAAGCTTTTTTTGACGCATACGGTTTTCCCTGAGGTCATATGTCATTTTGTTTATGCTGTGGCACAAGGAGGTTATTTCATCGTCGCCCAGTTCACTTATATAAACAGCCGATTCGATCTCCGATATCTTTTTTACCTCGTTTGATATGTATTTGACATATTGCGATTTCCTTTTGGTCAACAGACTGAAGATTATGAGAAAGATCGCTATGCTGAGAAAAAGAACAGTACACAAGATCATCACAGCAAAAATGTCGCCATATACATGCATTTCCATAACATCAATAAGATTGTCGCCGAACATGCTTGCAATAAGCATAAGCACGAATAATACCGCCAAAACCACAGTCAGCGCTATTACGGACGACAGCAGATAATAATTCTTCAGAGTGCGAAACTTTGCTTTAGCCATGTGTGAAAGTGAAAACACAAACGCCATAACAGCCAGAATCTCATACACTATCATGCCGAAAACTCCGATTTCGGTGTTGTGGAACAATCTTACCAGGCAAAGGGAGATCAGATTACCTATGTATGTCGTAAGCAAGAATATAAGGACGCTGACTATCACCGCTCCTATACAAAAGACAGGTCCTCTTTTCTTTAAATTTTGTATCCTCTTCCCCATACCGTTTTAATATAATTCCTCTCCGTTTTATCGTAATTGAGCTTTTTTCTTATATTTGCGATATGCATCATTACAGTGTTTTCAGAAGAGATGAAGTCGTCACGCCAAACGCTTTCATATATCTGCTTCATAGACAAAATATTGCCCTTATTCTTCATTAACAGCTCAATGATCTCATATTCCTTTTGAGTAAAGTCAACTTCAAAGCCGTTTATCCACACCTGTCGCGATCTTGTGTCGAGGGTCATATCCTCGTATTCAAGCATCGCATCGCTCTCGGTGTTTTTGTTATATTGCTTAAACCTTCTGATCTGTGCTTTTATACGCGAGATCAGCTGAAGCGGATTAAACGGTTTGGTAACATAATCATCGCCGCCCGACATAAGTCCGTTGATAATATCAATGTCTTCGTTCTTTGCTGAGATAAAAATTATCGGCACATTTGTCTTTTCGCGGATTTTTATGCACGCAGATATTCCGTCAAGCTTCGGCAGCATCACATCGAGTATAATCAGTGATACGTTTATTCTGTCAAGCAGATCAAGCGCTGTCAGCGCGTTATCGCACTTGATATACTTATAGCCCTCGTTTTCAAGATATATGCCAAGCAGATTTCTTATATCGCCGTCATCGTCTACAACAAGTATATATTCGTTTCCCATAGCTATTCTCCACTGCGGTTTTTCATTTCAAGCACATACGCGGGCGGAAGGTTTTTTATCTCCATTATACAGCTGACGATGTGAAAATAGCTTTGAAAAAAGCTCTTTTTTATCATCGTATACTGAAATGTCACAAAGACTCCGGTACTGCCTATCGCTTTCTTGGTTGACGTCAGAACCCTGTCGGAAACATCTGTCGGCAACGATGAAAACGGCAATCC
>CAZVSW010000274.1:0-1520 GCA_964630005.1 uncultured Ruminococcus sp.
GTTCAGTACCATTTCTCCAAAGGCATCCTGCCCGACTTTTCCCATAAGAGAAACATTTGCACCAAGAAGTTTCATTGCCAAACCGGTATTAGCAACTGCTCCGCCCGTATGAACATCTACGCTTCCCGTCTGAATCAACTTCCCCGGTGCCAATAAATCCGAGAGATTGTCAACCTTACCACCCAAAAATATAGGGGTAATATCAAGACAAATATGACCCGCTGCTATTACTTTTTTCTTCACGCTTCCACCTCGTTTCGTAACCGATACAAACTGCTATGCTTTACCGGCAAGTGAACGGTAAATTTCCAGATCGCTGTCTTTAAAAACGTTAAAAACAATCCGCTCCATACAGTCTCCGTTTGTCTGTAAAAAGTCTGTTACCGTCTCTATGGCGATTTCTGCTGCTTTCTCATTCGGAAAATGAAATTCTCCCGTGGAGATGCAGCAGAATGCTACGGATGTAATGCCGTTTTCTTTACAGCAATGCAACACATTTTCATAACAGTTTCGTAAATCTTTACAGAGTGCTTCGGTTAAAACCCCGTACACAATCGGCCCGACTGTATGAATGACATAATCGCAAGGCAGATTGTAAGCTTTGGTCAAAGTGGCTGTACCTGTCGGTTCCTCGTACTGTCTGCCGTAACGAATCCGACGCTCTTTCATGATATGGGCACATTCTTCGCGAAGCTGCATACCCGCAGCACTGTGGATGGCATTGTCAATGCATCTGTGACAAGGTACAAAACAGCCTAACATCTGTGAATTTGCCGCGTTCACAATTGCGCCGACCTTTAATCTCGTGATATCTCCCTGCCAGATCGAAATTTTATCTGCATCCGGCAAAGAGCTTCCATATTCTTCTTTTATTGTCGGAATATCAAATACTGACACAGCGCCTTTTATCGCAAGCTCTTCTTGCAGATATTCGTCCTGTATTTTTAAAAGCTCCGCCGATAGTTCCTTTGGCATACGGATATTCATAAGGCTGCGGATTGCTGTTTTCTTTTCTTCGATATGGTCCGCAACCTCAAGATCTTTATATTCAACGGAATCTTCTTTTAGCTTGTCTAACAGATCATTCGTCAGAAATCGGATTCGTTCTGCTTCATTCATTGTTGGTGCCTGCCTTTCCCGCCATTTTACGGATATTTTTAACTTCTTTCATCGGAACGTTAAGCCGGATGTCAGGAGCATATTTTTCCAATGCTTCATTGAACTGCATAAAATTCTTCTTCCCGTCAATGATAAGACTTCCGCCTACCTTCTCGCCCCTATCATTCAATAAGTCAATGTCGAACACTTTATCAAACGGACTGATTGTCGAATGACTTTTACTTGATTCATAACAGGTCATCGCAATGTCGGATATACGGTAAATACCGTAATCCTTCTCGCCCATAATCGAAAAAGCGGATACTATATAATGTTGTGTTATGCCGATGTAAATATCACAACTGGCAGTATCTTGAATGAGCACAAGCGGCTTTGCCATCATTTCGGAGTCAAACTGCTGC
>CAZVSW010000275.1:0-1509 GCA_964630005.1 uncultured Ruminococcus sp.
AATTATCCTTTACCCGCTCGGCGGACGCGCGATGAGTGAACTTAAAGAATACAGAGCCTCACGCAGATAATGAGGTATAACGGCGCTCTTCTGCAAGTGATATTGCAGGAGGGCGCTTTTTGTGTTCACATTTTGCTTTTGAGCGCTTGATTTTTTTGTGCGGGTGCGGTATAGTAATTGCTGTGCACTCGCACAAACTTCCGGATATGAATCCTGACAGTTCGAGACCATCCTGTCATAAAACAAAACTAGGGACAACCAAAACATTTGATAATGCAAAACCGATCATTGTTTAGTTGTTGTGCGATTTATTTGGAGGTGATAGTATGAATCAGAATAATATGAGCAAAGTGCAGAAAATGACAATTTCTGCGATGATGATGGCTGTCTATGTGGTACTCGTTTACGCCACACAAAGCTTTTCTTTCGGAGCGTATCAGATCAGAATTGCAACATCTGTATACGCCATGGCTTATCTTTTTCCGTTCCTGGTTTTACCGCTTGGTCTCGCAAATTCAATATCCAATATGCTTTTCGGAGGGCTCGGACTTCTTGATACGGTCGGAGGCGGTCTTGTCGGAATTCTGACGACGCTTCTCATTGTCGGCATACGCAGGATGGGCTGGAACCGCGCGTTTATTGCGCTTCCTATCGTCTTTGTGCCCGGACTCGGCGTATCGGTATGGCTTTCGTACATTCTAAATATGCCGTATGCGGCGCTTGCAGTAAGTCTTTGCATAGGGCAGATAATTCCGGCGCTGTGCGGTACGGCGGTAGTGTCGGCGCTTGCGCGCGTATGGAGAACGGAGGCGATCGTATGAGCGGAAGAACAAAAGAAGAACTGAGCGGTGTAACGCTTCTCGGAAACAATAAAAATAATTACAAGACCGATTATGCTCCGGAAGTGCTCGAAACATTTCCGAACAAGCATCCTGATAACGATTATTTCGTGAAATTCAACTGTCCGGAGTTCACGAGCTTGTGTCCGATGACGGGGCAGCCCGATTTTGCCTGCATATACATATCGTATGTGCCGGGCGAAAGAATGGTGGAGAGCAAGTCGCTGAAGCTGTATCTTTTCAGCTTCCGAAATCACGGGGATTTTCACGAGGACTGCGTTAACATCATGATGAAAGATCTGATCCGCGTAATGGATCCGAAGTACATAGAGGTGTGGGGGAAATTCACGCCGCGCGGAGGAATTTCGATCGATCCTTACTGTAATTACGGAAAACCGGGTACTGTATGGGAAAAAGTTGCGTTCGAGCGGCTGACCCATCACGATATTTATCCCGAAAAGGTGGACAACAGATAAAAAAGTTCGTGCGTAATATGTAAAGTGTGGTATAATAATAAAAATACTGCTTTTAAATACTGTTATGTTTTGAAAGGAAAAAGGTGAAGATATGAGACAACTTACAATCGTTTTATCGTCGCTTGCCACACTTTTATCGGTGGCTGTTATAGTTTTAACCGCTATTGGACTTGCAAAGGACAGAGCGAGATATT